>CAZRMH010000021.1:0-33683 GCA_964600935.1 uncultured Candidatus Obscuribacterales bacterium | reverse complement strand
GGCGCCGGCGGTGCTTTACCTCGGTCGTCGAGCGGCGTCGTTAAGACAAAGGGGGAGTGAATTATGAATTTGCGGTTTGATTCAACACTGGTAGATCTTGCTGCGGCTGGGCCTTCTGAGTACTATTCCGGACATCTGAGTGACAAGGCATTGCTAAAGAAGTTGCAGCAGGTTGGCGTCATCATCGATAAAGAAACTCTGGGGAAACTCGGTGAAAACGCCATGTGTCTGACTCCGATTTTTGATGCTATTTATAAAATTGTTCCAGAGCCCGTGGCGACAAGCGCGGAGTCCGATTGGATAACTGGAGGCGTGTGGGAACTTTGGCGGCGTTGGTTTCCCGATCGGTTAATTTGTGAACTGCTGCAAGACCGGCTTGAATCTATCACTTCGCTGTTGCATCAGGATAAGATTTCCGCGGCTGCTCGGGTTCTATACAGAACATGGCCAGCGTTTTTAAAGTTCTTTGACACTTTTGGCGTCAGGTCGGCCGCGAAATTTCGCACTCTGGGAGCTGAGCAGGCTGATTTGATCGATAACTTGTCTTTTGTGATTGAAAGAGTTTCCGATGAGGGCGGACCTCGCCATTTACTCGCTGATCGAATTTCCCTGTGCGAGCAGGTATTAGAGAGGCTTGCGCCAGCAGGAGAGCAGGATGAGGCAATGGCTTCTGTTCGTAACGTGCTGGCGCAGTCATATATGACTTTGGAGCAGTATGAAAAAGTCGACGAGTTGTATATCAACTGCCTCCTGGAGGATGCTACTCAATGTGTGGGCTGGCAAGATTGGGCGAGTTGTTATCACGGTTCTTCTCATCCTGAGCATGCTGAGAAGGCTGTGCAAATATTGAGAGACGGACTTTCGGAGATTGATGCCGCGAGCGAGATCTTCTCACCTGCTATACAGGACAATCGGCATGCACTTCTGGAGCTACTTTCTTTCTATCTTGAACGTCAGGAACGTTGGTCCGAGTTGGAAGATGTTCGGCACCAGCTGGAGGATACCGCCGGCACTACGAAAGTGTCGGCAAAGCCAGTGGTAACAACGGAATCACCTATACCCAAGCCGTATTTGTCTTTGAAGCAATTGAAAAATGAGGAAAAGTTATGGGAGAAGATCAAACACGTTATGAGCGCTGCTCCCGTCATCTTTCCATCTTTGAAAGTCGGGCAAAACACTCCGTGCCCGTGTTTGAGCGGTGCCAAGTTCAAACGTTGCTGTGGACGTGGTGGTTGAGTGTGGCAGTGAGTAAATCGGTATTCTGAGGGTGTTGAGGTCTGTATCTCGTGTCAGCTAATCGAAATTCTCTTTGCGCTGATACCACTGGTGGTGCTTTCTGGCTTTCGTTTGGTGGATTAGGTGAAATGCGAGTTACCAGCGGCGATAAATTGGATAGCCGATTCCAGGCGTTGAGTAGAGATTATTTCTAGCATTGACCGTCATTTGCAGAATCGATTGCTGCTCGCTGAGTTGCATGGTGAGTTCCGTGACGTTGTCGTTGAAGGGTGCTAACGCTTTTTCAACAGCGTCGTTGGTGGCATCGATTCTAGATTTTGTTTCGTTGTCGCTTTCTCCGTACTTCCGAAATGGCGAGCCGCTTCCTGAAATTTTTGCACTTGCCTCTTTAAGAAGTTGTTTTGCCGCCTCCAGGCGATTCTCGGCCTCGCTTACTCGCGACGCTGCTGTCGGGTAGTATCCAGCGAGGGACGAGTACGACCAGCTGCCCAATTCCGCTTGAGTCGGTTGGGGCTTGGGCGTCCGAACCAATTTCGGAAGTTTTCGCTGCATGTCCCGCACTAACTCATCTTGCTGCGGAGCTGCAGTTGGAGCGGCTGTCTCTGTTGGAACAACTTTCTCGACTCCAGTCGGCGCGTTGGTGGTTCTTTGAACCGAATCCCACGGCGTGCTGATTCCCAGTTGCTTTGCTCGACTGTTCGAACTTACGCCCACAGTCACGTTTTTTGTGGCGAGTCTGTTGTATTTTTGCAGAACTTGTTTAGAAAATTTGCCGAACTGAGTTTGTGGAGCCATTCTGTAGACTTTCATGTAATACGGGAGCGCCTTGTCTACCTTCTCGAGCCGCATGAGGCAGTCCGCATAGTAATAGTTGTTGGCAGCGGTGTTTTTGCCTTTGTCTAACAGCGCTTTGAGCTCGTCGGCGGCTTCAATGTAATTGCCGCCTTTGTAGAGTTCGTCCCACGTCCATTGCCCTGCCTCGGCGGGCAGAGCGGCGATTATGGTAGTCGCTAAAACTACTAGGAGAGTGACTCTGTTGATGGGGTTCATCGCAACTTCAGGTTAACCGTCGATAGATTTATTATAGATGAGAGCTTCTAAGCCCGTGTCCCTATGTATTCTAAGGTTGACTCTTTTCTTTTGACCATATAAAGCAGCTCATCCGCGTAATCAAGGGTTCTATAATAAATGTGCGAATGAACGTTGGAGTGAATGAATTTCACTAACGGTCGTAGCGAGTTTCCCAAGCGGCAGTTGTCAGATTTACATGGCGAAGATTTTGATAGTCGAAGATGATCCTGCGATCCGAGCAAACGTGCTTGACGAGCTCGAATCTGAGGGATTTTCCGTCGAAGCCGTTGGCAGTGCAGAAGAGGGCATCGACGTTCTTGCAATTAGCGATTTCGATCTGATCATCATCGACTGGGAGCTTCCGAAGATGAGCGGGCTCGAATTCTGCGGACATATGCGCAGGTCGGGCAAGCGCTGCGGCGTCTTGTTTCTCACGGGGCGCTCAGCTACGCGCGATAAGACCAGCGGTCTGGATGCCGGCGCTGACGATTATCTCACCAAACCGTTCGAGGCCGAGGAGCTTCATGCGCGGGTTCGGGCTATATTGCGTCGAGGAAAGAGTAATCGCAGCGATGAAATACAAATTGGTGACATTGTCTTCAATCTTGCGACCAGAAGCATTTCCAAGAATGGTCAATCAGTTTCGCTAAAAGCAAAAGAACACGCTATGGTCGAATTTCTCGTGAGGCACCGCGGTGCTTTATTCTCACTAGATGATCTGATTCGCAATGTCTGGTCGTCTGATGAAATTGTGACGCACGATGCTGTTCGGCAATGTATAAAACGAATTAGAGAAAAGCTAGACACTGAAGGCAAGCCCTCGTTCATTAGCACGGTAAAGGGCATTGGATACATCGTCGAATGATATTTCGCCTGAATAGCCGCGGCAAAATTATAGCGATTCTGGCTTCAGATGCGGGTCTCAATTTTTCGCTTTTGCGCGGCTTTGATTTCATCAGCCTGGTTGAAGACGAGGATCGACCTCTGGCTCTCTCGTTGATCTCAACCACCGCAGAAGGTCGACTTCAAACGGATCCGGTTGAGCTGCGTTTGAAACTTTCCACCGTCGGTAGTTCGCGATTTCGCGTAATCGCTTCGAGAGACAAAGACCTTTTTCTTTTGGCTCTTCCTCTAGACTCTCTAGGTGAAATCGATGGCAGCAATGAACGCAATGTTTCCAAACAACGCGAAACAGACGACAGCGACGAACTTAGTGCTTGCAAGCAAGGCGAGCCTGGTGACCGCTATGAGTTCAATGCTTTTGAGAGACGCGAACCTGATAGCCGCGATGGATTTATTGCTTCCAAACAACCTGAAATCGATAGCAACGACGAGCTTGATTCTTCCAAACAACGTGCGCGTTTGCTTTTCGACAAATTGCCTCTAGCACTGTTGGTGGTGGCGCGCTCTGGTATCATTCAAGCCGGCAATACTGTGGCCTGTAAGATGTTCGATTACAGCGCAACTCAGCTTGCCACGGTTTCGCTCGAGCAGTTGCTGAAACATGACAATACCGAACTCGAGTTGAATGATTTTCTCAAACGAATGATTGGTCGTTCGTTTCACACTGCTGGAATCCGAGCAAATAACGAATCGTTTCCCGTCGAAGTTCATTCTCAGTTTCTCGATGACAATGGTGACGTGCTCCTGCTGTCGATCTTTGATATTTCGAAACAGGAAGAACTGGAACGTTTCAAAAGAGATCTTCTGAAAGTTTTACGGCACGGAGTGAGAGGACCAATGACGAGCTTGCGTCTTTTCCTGGGCACGTTGAAAAAAGGATTTTACCGAACTAAATCAGCTGAAAGACTGGAAGCAAGAGCGCAACTGATGTTCGATGAAACGTCCAAGTTGATACAGCTGACCTCTGATCTACTCGCCTTCGAAAAGCTCGATAGCGATCCGGCAAGCTACGATTGGACTATCATTTCGGTGCCTAACTTTATCCGGGACTGTATCAACCAGCTACCAGCAGGTGTGAACATAAGTTGGTCTGAATCTGAAATTCCGAAGGCAAGCATTTTGTCGAATGCGGATCGTTTGAAAAAGGCAATTTGCGACATGATTTGTGCCGTGGCTGTTGGTTCGGCAGAGCCGCTAAGGTTGAGTTTTGATGCGCAGATGAGCCGGCTAACAATTTGTATTTGCGCCAGTCTTCCAGAAGAGTCTCAAGATTCTGCCGAAACAGACGAAGCCCTTCTCAACCTCAGCATTGCCAGAGTATTGATAGAAGCCTGCGGTGGAGAGGTTGAGATGATAAGGTCGGACGGCGAAACAGACAAAATTTTGATCGGCTTCGTTATGGATGCGATCTAATATGAACGAAACATTTTGGGTTGTTCGAGGCCTTTTTTACGGCTTCGATTTTGGCTGGCGTTAATCGTGGATCGGGCGATAACGATACTCTCACAAGCGACTTCAGCTTCAATATGGCAGTCAAACCGTCTGGTCCAATCGGGTTGTTTGTCAGTTCAATTGTCAACGCTCTTCGGCAATTAAATAGGCCGACCTTGCGATCGTCGAGTCCGGTATTTCGAAAACCATATTCAACAGCTTTCAATTGGGATGCGGCTTTTACATCATCATCTGTCAGTCGATTGCCGTTGAAATTGATGTTTGTCAGCGGCAGTTGGGCAAGTGAGCGAATTCCTTTTTCGCTGACCTGAGCGACATTCTTGATTGATAGGCGTTGCAGCTTTGGGCACCTGGAAAGCGCTGAGATGCCGGAATCCGTAATATTGCAACCATCGAGAATCAACTCTTCTAAGTTAGGTAATTTCCAGAGTTGAGCCAAACCCGCATCAGTTATTTTCGTTTTTGATAAAACCAGTTTGTTCAGACTTTTCATGCCGGACAGAATCGTTACGTATTCGTCGTCAACATCCGTGCCACTTAAATTGACGACTTGAAGCGGCAGCTTGGACAGCGTTTTGAAACCATCAACATTGATGGACTGCAGGTAATGAGCATTCAGACGAGTGGCTTGAGGGTAGTTCAAGATCTTCAGATAATCCCCATTCGTCAGTTGCCCGTGCAGTTCGATGGTATCACTCTGTGGATCGAAGTGAACCGGAGAAAACGTCGTCACCAGATGCGATGGCTTCTCTTTTAACTCTTTCTGTTTTCCTTTTGGTAGATGATCGCTCAGAATAATCGCGCACGATGAGTTCACAGAGGCTTTAAGCGAATTGATTTTCGATTGAGTCAGACTTGCAGTTGGTGACAATATAATTGTTTTGAGTGATGGCATCCTTAGCAATGTAGACAGTCTATCAATGCCGATCTTGTTGTTCCGTAGATCCAGATATTCTGCTGTTTTGCTTTCGAAGAAACTGATATTTTGATCGTTTATGCCAGTGTTGCGCAGCTCGAATTTTTTCGCTTTGTTGTTGGAGAGTTCTTTGATGTCTTCGTTTTGCAGTTGATTATCGTCGCAATTTAGTTCGGAGAGCGGCAGTTTTCGCAGACTTTTCAATCCATTTTTAGATAGCTGAGCAATGTTTGCAATCGAGAGAATTGCCAGATTAGGAGAGCGACGTGCAATCTGCTCCAGTCCAACATCAGTTATTTTACAGTTGTCTAGTTTTAACTCAGAAATTTTGTCCAATCCACCGATGCTCGCCGCAATTTTGTCAGTGATATCGCTATTGGAAAAGTCCGCTTTCCTGAGTGTCGATACGTTCGAAACGACGCGCAGCATCACTTCGTCCGCTGCTGGTGTCAGGTCTGAAACGTTTTGCGAGGAAACCAGTTTTAAATCCTTAAGTTCAGCATTCAGATCGTTTAGAGAGAATGTCTCGACATGATCGTTTAGCGATGAAACACTTTTGCTGCTTGGCTCAGCATTCTTGCTGTCTGAGTTGGTAGATGAAGCATCTGACTTGGAATTTTGCGGTCCCGAAATTCTCGGGAGTATAAGAGTAGTGCCAATTACTGATAGTAAAAGTATTCCAGCAGTGAGCGCTAGAACGTGTATCCGTTTGCTCGGCTCAGCTACATCCGATGTCACGTTTCTCTTTGAAGAGTCTGAGCCGAGGTTATCTAATATATCGATTATTTCTTCAAATGTTTGTGGTCTATCGTCGGGCAATTTATTCAAACAGCGCTGCACCAGTTTGCTCAACTCTTCATCGACGTCAGGGTTCAGCTCGGCGACCGCCGGAGCCGGTTCCATGCAGTGTTTCGAGATTAGCTCGAGCGGTGTGTCCGCGGTGAATGGCGTACGTCCCGTCAATGTTTCAAACAGTACGCATCCATATGAATAGATTTCCGATCTAACATCGAAGGTTTTTCCGCTTGCTTGATCCGGTGGCATATATGGTGGCGTTCCAATCAATGAAATGCCTGTATGTGTGGTAAATGCATCTTTGGCGTTTACATATTTTGCCAAACCGAAATCGATTACTTTAGCGTCGTTTGAATTTGTTTGAATAATCAGATTTTCCGGTTTTAGGTCTCGGTGACTGAAACCGTTATTATGCGCGTAAGCGAGTGCTGAAGCGACACTGGTGAAGAGTGTGATTGTCTCAGCGTTGCTCATCCTTCCATTCGCTTTAATCTTATCGCGCAGCGTGGTACCGTCGACATACTCGAGCACCATAAATGGTTTACCAAGCTCGGTGATTCCAAAGTCAAACACCTGAACTATATTAGGATGGTCCAAACGGCTGATGATTTTGGCTTCGCTCTGGAAGCGCATAAGCTCTGAGGAGTCCATTCCGCTTTGATCGAAAATTTTGACGGCAACTACCCTTCCTAGATATTTATCTTTTGCTGCACAAACAACAGACACATTTCCGCGACCAAGATATTTGAGCGGCGTAAAGCGTTCCGGCAGTAGCGCAGCGATCTCTAATAGTTTTGGGTTTTCCAAATCAGAGGACAATGAAGTCGCTTCTAAAGCTGAGGCAGACGACACTGAACCATTGTCCGACGATCGAGGCGACCGTGAAGATACTCTCGAATCAGATTCTTTTATGCGACCAGCGCTTGTCTCAGCCGAAGAATCAAAATTTAGTGTTGGGCGTTCGCACTTGCATTTACCAGAAGGAAAGATCCATTGTGTAATACTCGCCTTCTTGCTTTGTGAAACAGGCATATCGCAGTTCATGCATGTAATTGCAGTTGTAGTAGCCTGCTTTTCTCTAGACTTATCGAGTGTATCGCAGCGGCAGCTGGATGTGTCAAAGATCCATCCGGTTATGGTGCCAGATTTCAATTCTCTGCGCTTCATACCGCAAAGAGCGCAGATGTTAGAGATGCTTTTGTCCGGTTCTGCCATTGTCACTATTGGTCCGAGCTGTCGAGTTAGTCGCGAATATACAGTAAAAGGATTTTGTGAGTTATGTGGGCACGGCTTTCGGCGTGGGGGCGGGAAACGAACCCTCGGTGAATTGGAAGCCTCTACTTATATAGAGGGACGGCTGACGCAAGTCTTATCCCAGTTTCAACTAATTCATCGTAGTCCTACGAAGAGTTGCTTGTCTAGTCATACACAAGTCATACGTAAACGTATTATCGATTTCACGAAGTCGCCACAACAATCCAGTAGAGCGTTGACGAGCGATGTAGCGGTTATGAAAGTCAGTTGTATTTAAACGATAGAACTGACATCAGCGAAAGAAACGAATGGTTATCGGGGGCATTGCCTGAGGTTACTGTTCCGCTGATGTGGTCGTGAATTGCCTTAAGCAAGCGAACCAGAAAGTAATCGGAGCCCGAAATTCGACATTCCCTATCCGCGAGCGAGACGCTCCAGCGGTCCTTTTGAGGCGAGATCATCATGAATAAATTCGAACAACAATCATTGAACAAGTCTTCTCAAAGCGTCGACAACGGTGTTGAAACCACCCGTGTTGAAAGCACTAATATTGAATCCACCAATGCTCCAATCGAGTTCGATGGGCGGGTTGTGATAATTGGATGCGGGTCGGTGTCACGTTGTCTGCAGCCGCTGTTGCTAGAGAATCTGAAGATGGATTTTAGCAAGCTAACAATAATCGACATGGAAGATCTGAGAGAGCACGCCAAAGGCATGATTGATGCCGGAGCCAATTTCCTTCAAGTCGAGATCACTAAACAGAATATGGATTGGGTTCTCTCCGGGCTTGTTTCGCGCGGCGACATCGTGATCGATTTAGCATGGAATATTTCGACGATCGATTTGATCAACTGGTGTCAGGATCATGGAGTTATGTTCATCAACACTTCTATTGAAGTTTGGGAACCGTACATGCCGAATAGTGGCTTAAGTGCAGCCGATGACACGATCTATGCTCGCCACGTCGCCTTTCAAGAGTTCAGAAAGCGTCGCACCGAGGGTGCCACTACCGCGATTATCGAACACGGAGCAAATCCTGGTCTTGTCAGTCATTGGACTAAACAAGGGTTGGAAGATGTGGCAACGCGCATTCTTGAATCCGTGCCCATGGCGATTGAGAGGAGAGAGGCACTTGAAGAGGCTTTAGCTAACGCGGATTTCGCCAGGATCGCAATGATAACTGGAACGAAAGTTATTCACATCTCGGAGCGCGATACGCAGAAGAGCGCCTGGCCGATCAATTTCGAAGAGGAGTTCGTGAACACCTGGTCCGTCGAGAGTTTTCATCAAGAGAGCGTTTCGGTTGCGGAACTTGCCTGGGGGACGCATGAAACGAATCTTCCCCACGACGCCATAACCCACGACTTTGGACCTCAAAACAAAATCTATTTGGATCGAATGGGCATGCAAGCGTTGGCAAACTCGTGGGTTCCATCTGGTGACATCGTCGGACAGATCACCGCCCATGGTGAAGTGTTTTCAATTAGCAATAACCTGACAGTTAAAGATGGCGACGATGTGATTTATCGTCCAAGCGTCTACTTCGTATACAAACCATCGGATCAGGCATTGTCCGGTTTGGCAATGCAAGAGAAGCTCGGTTATGAACTTCCTGAAAGAACACGAGTAATGACGGATGAAATCGTCTCCGGGATGGATGAGGTTGGTGTGTTACTGCTCGGTCATGATTTAAACGGCTGGTGGGTCGGCTCCAGGCTTGACATTCATGAAACTAGAGAACACGTTCAAAGTCAAAATGCCACCACTCTTCAAGTTGCTGCCTCTGCGATGTCCGCGATGGCCTACGCAATCCGTCATCCACAAAGCGGCATTTGCACTGCCGATGACCTGGACCACAAAGAAATCCTGGCGGTCGCCGCACCGTATCTGGGACCATGCCCATCGCTCCAGACCGACTGGCAACCACCTGCGGTGCGCAGCCAAGATCACACCACCTGGGTATTTCAGGATTTCCTTGTCGACGACGAAGACGCGTTCTTTGAAAGCAAAGCCGTCTAGTTCGAGCCAGTTTCAGAGCCCCTTAAGCAAGCAATGTTTTCCAGTCGAATAAGTAGCCCACAGTGCACGAAACATTCTACGTCAGCAGAGTTCGTTTAAGCCGAACGTAACACATCTCATCAAGAGGTATTTTTCGCAAGCAATGCAGTTTCAGTTCAATCAACATCAGGCCCAATGAAGACTTAATTACAAACATTATTTTGGAGATTACAACAATGAAAAATCTAACTCTTAGAAATGCCACTACTAACGATACCGAACTTCTGGTTTCGATGATTTCATCACTGTACGCGCATGAAGAGCTAGCCTGCGATGCTTTGGGCATGCGACGCAACGTCAAGGCATTGATCGAGCACACCAATTTCGGGCAAGTCTTATTGATCAACGACGGTCAGAACGTGATTGGATACGCCGTTATCGTTTACTTCTTCAGTCTGGAACATGGTGGACTGACAGCGCTCCTCGATGAGTTTTTCATTCTCGAAGAATTGCGTGGCAACGGTTACGGCTCTGTTGCACTCAACGAGCTGTTCCAGTTCTGCGAAGACAAAGGGCTGGCTGCTGTTCAGCTCGAAGTGCTCAATGAGAACGTTCATGCCAAAGGGCTCTACACCAAGAAGGGATTCGAGGTCCGGGATCGCTCGATCATGGTGAGACCTGTTTCGGCTGGACAAGCACTTCGTCAGGCATCTTAGCCACTGTTTCACAACATCAGATTTCGTTTAATCATAACAATAGGAGATATTCAACATGTTTACACTACCAAGATTTTCAGCGATTCCTTCGCTTGGACAGCGCAATGTTATTCACCTCGACTCATACGAGATAGCCAATCGTTTCCCTCGTAAGCTTCAACGAGTTACTGTTCCAGACGGGCTGCGAATGGGGCGCGAGAACGACAAGGGGGGCGCATTGTACACCACATGTGATATCAAATCCGGCGAGGTGGTTTTTGCGTTCCAGGGGCGAGTCAAAAAAATCGAAGAGGCAACTCCAATGGGCTTGCAGATCGGCGAGAATTTGTTTCTAGAAGCCGATAAGTACGACCCTTATCGCTTCGATGAATTCACTAATCACTCGTGTGACCCCAATGGCTATGCCGCTTTTCGCAACGGTCATCCGTACTTCACGGCAATTCGAGATATCAAGGCTGGCGAAGAATTGGCGTTCAACTACAACACGACAGAGTGGGACATGTGGGAGCAAGAAGCGATAATGAAGGCACCAAGCGTCTTTATTTGTCAGTGCAAAACGGAAGCTTGTCTTGGACGAATAATGGGATTTCGATACCTTCCGATCGAGCAAAAGCTCAAGCTTCGTCCCTACTTGAGTCCCTACCTCGAAGAACAGCTCGAGGCAGAACTAGCAAGTCTACGGCAGCTAATTTCAACCACCTAGAAAAATGTCAGGAGGCTCGGGGCTAATGCACCTGAGCCTCTTTTGGCTGCTTGTCTGCATCCCGTCCGCGTATGAATTACCACGTTAGCTATTCAATCTTCGTAATCAAGCTACATTAACCGTCAGTCGCGACGGCTCAGTATTGTCCACGATATTTCTGCTGGACCGTGAAGGCGCCGAAGTCTCGAGGAGTTCAAATGGTTCTCTTAATGATATTCCGCGGTACAATCACAAGTGCGTGCTCGACGCGCGTATATACTCGATTGCTACGGCGAGGCCACAGTTATGGTAACTCTGCTGCACACTGCTGATTGGCAGATCGGCAAACAATTCGCGAATATATCCGGTGATGCCGGAGCATTCTTGCGCGAGCGGCGAATCGATGCTGTCAAGAAGATTGGGCGGTTGGCGGACGAGCGAAAGGTTGATGCTGTGCTTGTCGCAGGCGATGTTTTTGAGACAAATTTGGTTGAAGGAAAAACCATTCGCCAGACTATCTCGGCGATGGCAGAAACTTTTTCCGGCAAGTGGATAGTTATTCCAGGAAATCATGATTCGGCAGAGGTGAGCAGCGTTTGGACGCGGATCAAAACGGTTACTTCGTCCGAAAACATTGTCATTCTCGATCAACCGGAACCATATTTTTTGCGTGGCGCAAACACTGTTGTACTGCCGGCACCGCTGCAACGGCGTCATGATGCGCGCGATTTGACTGTTTGGTTTGACGATTACGTTTCTGATGACGGTGTCATTCGCATTGGTCTTGCGCACGGTTCAATCGACAATCGTTTGAGCCATCGTGGCGAGGCGCCCAATACAATTGCCGATACTCGTTCTGAAACCGCCAGGCTCGATTACTTCGCTCTGGGCGATTGGCACGGCACAATGAATATCGCGCCTCGCACGTGGTATTCAGGAACGCCGGAGCCCGATCGTTTTAGAGAAAACGATTCCGGCAATGTTCTGCTTGTGGAAATTGATGGACCAGGGAAAGAACCAAAAGTCGAGACTATCAGAACAGGGCACTACCGGTGGTTGCAGCTCGATTTAAGTGTATTTCAAAACGAGGATTTTTCTCGTGTTAAACAAATGCTCGTTGAGACTGGTCATCCATTGGATCAAATTCTGCTGCGACTTTCACTGGAAGGCGCTGTGAGTCTTGAGACGCGGAGTGCGATTCAGCATGAGTTAGACAGTTTGGCGGCAGAACTTCGTTTTCTTGAAACCGATGACAGCAAGTTGCTCGCCGAACCGACGATGGAAGACCTGGATGATATCGAGCGCACAGGATTTGTGCGTAAGGCCGTGGATGAGCTGGTTTCGATAGCTAAGAATTCTGAGCATCCGGAATCGGAGAATGCTCGTTTCGCTCTTCAGTTGCTGTACGTCGAGCATAAAAATTTGGAAGCAAACAGATGCTGATAAGAAGAATCGAGGTCAAAAACTTTCGCCGACTGACAGGACCCGTCGTAATCGACGGATTGAAAGAAGGCATCAATATAATCGCCGGCGATAACGAGGAAGGCAAGTCTACGCTTCTGCACGCGTTGCAAGCCGCGTTGTTTCAGCGGCACAATTCAACCAGTCAGCAAGTAAAAGACTTCATGCCCTATAACTGCCAGGTGCGTCCCGAAGTCGCGCTGCACTTTGAGTTGGACGCGAAGAAATTCAGCATACATAAGGGTTTTTGTACTAAACCTTTTTTTGCTGAATTGCGTTCGCCGACGGGCACATTCCAGGGGGCTGAAGCCGAGGAACAAATCAGGCAGTTGTTCAATCTGCCAACGGCCGTGAAAGGCAAGAAGGTCGCGGATTCAGATCATGGTCTGTGGGGGCTGTTGTGGCTGGAACAGGATAGCGCAAGCAAGGGCCTAGGCACCACAGAAGGTGGCAGAGAATCTTTGTTGAAGGTGCTGGAATCCGATCTGAGCGAGGTGTTAGGTGGGCAGTCCGGACGAGCATTGCTGAAACAAATTTCGGCGCAGCATGCCTTGTATTTCACCAGTAGCACCAATAAGGAAAAAGGTGACTATAAGGAAGCGCGGGAGCGGCGTGCTGAAATTTCACAGCAGTATGACGAGTGTCAGAGAAAGTACGATCTGTACAAAAGAAAATTGATCGAGTTAGCTGAAAAACAGGATGCCTTGTCAAAATTTCAGCGTGAAAAGACGCTGGAGAAGGCTAAAGCGGCGGTTGAAGAAGCTGCTAAAGAAGTGACGCGCATAGAAAAATTGGCGCTGGAGTTGGATGCGTTCAAACAAGCGGAACGTTCTGCGCAACTGGAGTTCCAGACTCTAAAATCGAAATTTGATAAGCGCAGCGAATTATCCGTTCGCAAAGCTATGCTGGAAACCGCGCTCGCCGAGAAAGAATCCGCGGTGAAGTCATTACAGGCAGAAGTTGATAAGTGTCAGGCGGCATCCGAGGTTTTGAAAAACGAGTTTGTCTCTGCCGAGGCGGCCCTTCAAGCGGCATCCAAGGAATGCCAGCGCGCCGAGAAACGTGAGGAGCATACTCGATTGCTTGCAGCTCGCGCTGCATTAGCAAAACAAATTCAAACGTTGGATGAATTGCAGTTGCAGTTGGAAACTGATACCGCCAGTGCTGCAAAAATAACTATCGATCAAATCAGTTTGCAGACCCTCCGTGACATGGAAGCGCAGAAGAACGAGGCTGAGACTCGGGCCGATATGACTGCCACTAAACTGGTCTTGCGACCTTTGCCTTCGAATGAAGCGTCAATAGGTGAGGAGAAAATCTCCTCCGAAGAACTGTCTCTCACTAAGAGAACCACGATCACATTCAAAGGCTGGGGCGAAGTTGATGTCACTCCCGGTGGCGAAGATATCGAAGAACGTGTTAAATGCGCTGAGTTGAAGCGCAATGAATTGCTGTCTGCTCTTGCCAAATTCGGCGTTTCTTCAGTACAAGAGGCGCAGGCTTTATGTGATAAACGCAAACAAATACTTAACGATATCGAGAATTTGAAACAACAGATTGCCACCATTTGTGGTATCGACAGACCGGAATCCTTGCGGAAGAATTTTCAAAAACTCAACGAAGATATTCAGAAGCGAGTCGACGATGGTGATGATGAGACCGAGATTGCTGGTGACTTGACCGCGCTGCGCCTGGTGCGGGACAAAGCTCAACAGGTGGAAAAGACAGCAAAGAGCGCTTTCGAAAATGGCAGGGATGTTTTTGCTAAGAAAACTGCCGAGATGACAAAGCTAGTTTTTGAGAAAAATGCCACGAATACGTCATTGTCTGACGTCACTGCACAATTGCAAGATTTGTCTCAAGAGAATGTCGATGCTCAGCAGAAGGCGCTTGCCGATGCCGAGCAAAAACATAAAGCTGTGCAAGCTGAAGCCGAGCGAAAAGTACAGGAACTGGCCAAATCAAATCCCGAGGAGTGCAAAGCGAAGCACGCGCAGAGCAAGGTGAAATGCACTCAGATCGAATCTGCGATTCACAACTTGAACGCCGGAGTCATGGAGTTGACCGCGGATATAAATGCTCAGGGGAACGCAGGATTAGGCGAAGAACTGGAACGTTTGCAGGGCGAGAAAGAGCTTGCTGAAAGCCGATTCGAGCGAGTCGAGCGAAAAGCACTCGCACTTAAATTGCTCAACCAAGTTTTGACCGATGCCGAACGCGAAGCTAAAGATCAGTTTTTGGAGCCTGTTCTGGAGAAGCTCCAGCCACATCTGCAAACGGTTTTTCCGGGGGCGCAGATAATTCTCGACAATCACGAAGTTGAGATTTCGCGACTGAAGCGTAATGGCGTGGAGGAAAATTACCATAGCCTCAGCGTTGGTACGCGGGAGCAACTCTCTGTTCTCATGCGGCTTTCCATCGCTTGTCTGATGAAGGAAAAGGGGCAGCCGTGTGTCGTAGTTCTAGATGATGCCCTGGTTTATTCTGACGATGGCCGCATTGCCAAAATGAAAGAGGTGATGCAAGAGGTTGCTGCAAAAACGCAACTGATCGTTTTAACTTGCCGATTGCGTGACTATGCGGATCTTGAAGGCGCGAATATTTTGAAATTGCAGATGTCCGATGTTGCTAGTGTTCCTGGCAGAATCTAGAGTTCTGATGCTGCCAGGATTTGCAATTTACTAGCTCGAGCAATTCTTTAGAGTAATTCTCTAGCTGGGTTGAGCAACACTTTTCGCCTGGTCGAGAACGGCTTGCAGTTTATCTTCCTTCTCGTGCGTCAAAGAAGTCTTGATGATTTTGCCGCCGGTTCCTTGAATCTGTTCTGCGACTTTGTCAGGAGTTGCACTCTTCACGAGAACGAACAGCGCTGATGAACCTGGTTTCAAAGTTGCTCCGATCTCTTTCATGAAGTCGTCATTGATACCGATATCGGAAAGCGCTCCGGAGATGGCTCCAGAAGCCGCACCAACAGCGGCACCCAGGAAAGGGCTCAGGAACAACGCGCCAATCAGCAGTCCCCAGAACGTTCCGTGAGCTGCGCCGGATGCCGTGAGGTTGATCGCTTGCTCCAACTTGATTTTTCCGTCTTCCTTTTTAATTACGACAACGGCATCTTCGAGATCAATTAGGTATTCATGCTGTAGTTTAAGTAGTTCCAAACGAACTTCTTGCGCCCTATGCATGTTGTCGTATCCGATGACTATCAAATCGCTCATAATAATTACTCCTTGTACGACCTCGATCGTATCTAGTGTGTCTATTCAATCGACTCAAATAATACTCTCATTCGTCGACTGAAACATGAATCGTTCACGATTGCCTGCTATCGGCGTGGAAGCACCTCTTGTAAATTTGGATTGTCGCCTCATCCGAAAGGATGATTTTTTGTCGTAATCCTTGAAAGCGCCACAGTATGGGCTTTCCCGCCGTCACTGATTATTGCGTAATAGCCAAAAGATGGATGATTGTATGAAAGGGTTCTTTGTACATTGGCAATGTTCGTCTGCAGAGCGAGCGGCGAATTGGCAATATAGGAACCCTTTTACCAATGGAATCTCTAAATTTCATTCCGTCCTATCAACCGCTTCCATTTCCTCTTCCTGTATGGTTGATGCAAACCCTGTTGATTGTGGGTTTTTACCTACATGCATTGCCGATGAATGTTGTTTGGGGTGGGTCTGTCGTTGGCGCGGTGCTGTTTTTTCTCGGGCGTGGTGATACCACTTCCTTCTGTTTCAAAAGCGCTAAGGCACTAGCTGTTTCACTGCCTCTCTTTATTTCATTTGCAATAACGCAAGGCATTGTGCCGTTGCTTTTTCTGCAACTTTTATATGGACCGGCGTTCTACACATCGTCTATTTTGATGGGCGCTCCGTGGCTGGGACTGCTTGCTATCCTTCTGCTCTCGTATTACGCGGCATATTTCATCATCTATAAAGTATTGAAGGGCGACTATAGCGCTGCCACAGCGGTCAAAGGCTCTATCGTTATGGTTCTTATGAGTATTGGTTTTGCAGCGATCGCAGCATTGTTTTCAAACAACATGACGCTCATGCAAACACCTGATAAATGGGTGGCAATGTACTCAGCAAATCCATATGGGACCAGTTTGAATTTCGCGGAGCCGCAGATTGCCCCTCGTTATCTCCACTTCTTCATCGCTTCGATTGCGGTGACTGGAATGACTTTAGGTCTCTTTGGTTTGTATTTGGCTAAACGCAATCAAGACTTTTCCGTATGGTTGCTGAAATTAGGTTCGCGCATATTCCTGGTTGCGACGTTGGTACAAATTCCGGTTGGACTGTGGTTCTTGAAATCGCTGCCACCACAATTTGCTGCTGCTTTCATGGGTGGTGACCAGTTAGTAACTGGGGTGTTTATCACCTCGATGGTACTTATGTTGGTGGCGATTTTAGCTACTACTATTTCATCGGCAAGCGGCAATTCAAGAGCTTTTCTAGGTGGATTGATTGCCAATGCACTTTTGATCCTGGCGATGATCGTCAATCGGCACCAGCTTAGATTGATGTATCTCGATCCTCATGTGAAACCGGATTTGGTGGCAGTTAATACGCAATGGGATCTTCTTGCTATCTTTCTTGTTTCCACAGTCGCTCTGATTGTTTATCTCGTTTGGTTGTGCCGATTGGTTTGGTCTGCATATCATCCGAACGCGGTTGGGCAAAACGTCGCATCTACCTGAGAACCAAATCATGGATAACCACGAAAACCTCAATACAGAAGATTTAAATCAGGAGTCGGAAATCGCCGGCAAGTGCGGTTCCCATCGGCCTTGCCAGGGAAAGGCAGCCTGCGGCGCAGCGCGCTCTTGCTCCGATAGGCATGAAGCTGATGCGTATGAAGTCAGTGCGCACCAAGTCAGTGCGCATGATGCGGCGGTCCATGAAGCCTGTGCGCATGACGCCGATATGCACGAAGACGATTACTACGAAGAAGATGATAGTGAACCACTCAGTCGGGCCGACTTCATGCGCCTGGCGTTTGGTGGGACGATCGTCCTCTGGGGTGGCGTCGCTCTTGCTCCGATAGTGGCGTATTTGACACCACCTCCAGGAGAAGATCAGGAAGCCTCTAAAATTACGAGCGTGGAAGTTTGCAAGCTCTCCGATTTGCCGAAAGGCACGGGGCGCAATTTCCGATTCGGTTCGTTTCCGGCAGTAGTCGTCCACGATCAGGAAGGGAACCTTCACGCTTTCAAAGCGATTTGCACGCACCTCGGTTGCACAGTGCAGTTTCGGGCGGATAAGCAATGTATTTACTGTGCCTGTCACGGTGGCGTTTATGATGCGAGCACCGGTAAAAATACCGCCGGTCCGCCACCAAAACCATTACCGCCTCTGAAAGTGGCTGTGGTCGAAGACAAAGTCGTCGTCTCTAAAGCGTAATTGAAGCGAGGAGTCCTAAATGGTATCAGATCCATCCCACAGACCAGCACCGCCGTTTAACATCGTGCAGTATATCGAGGACCGGCTTCCCCTCGAGGATCTCCGCAAGCTCGCAGAGAAGAAAAAGGTGCCTCTACACAAGCACTCCATTTGGTACTACATGGGGGGCATCGCTGCGATGTTACTTGGTGTGCAGGTAATCACCGGCATCTTGCTCATGGTTTACTACGTTCCAGAGATTAACTCGGCGCATGCCAGCATTCTCAAAATCAATTCTCAGATCAACTTTGGTTGGTTTGTACGCTCCATGCATAGCTGGGGCGCTAACTTGATGATACTTGCGCTGTTTTTCCATTTGTTCAGCACATACTTCATGAAGGCATATCGGAAACCGCGTGAACTCACATGGTGGACCGGTCTGCTTCTGATGGTTCTATGTCTGGCTTTCGGTTTCACCGGTTATCTTCTGCCATGGGATGAAGTTTCCTTCTTTGCGACGAAGATCGGTCTAGACATTGCTGAAAAAATGCCTGTCGTTGGACACATGATTTCTTATATGCTGCGTGGTGGCGACGCTATTGGGCAAGCGACAATTTCGCGGTTCTTTGTGATTCACGTTGCCGTCCTCCCTGTGCTTCTTCTGGGACTGCTCGGAGGACATTTGATGCTGGTGCAAATGCATGGCATATCTGAACCAGAGTCGTTTACAAAATTACCGCGCAGCAAAAGGACTTACGAAAAGTTTTTCCCGACGTTCTTTCTGAAAGACATTCTAGTTTGGATTTTGGCATTAAACGTCTTGTTCGCTTTGACTACGCTCTGTCCCTGGGGACTCGGTCCTGAAGCGGATCCATTCGCGGCAGCACCAATCGGCATTAAGCCGGAGTGGTATTTCCTTGCGCCATTCCAGTTCTTAAAACTGGTACCGCCAATGGTGGGTCCTATAGAAGGCGAACTGGTCGGAATTTTGTTCATGTCTGTCGTCGCTTTAGCTTTTGTAGTGGTGCCTATTTTCGACAATGGCACTAAATCTAGATCCAATGCCGCTACTTTCTTTGGTGTAGTCGTACTGGTCGCGTTAATCGGATTCACTGTTTGGGGAGCTCTGTCATGAACTATCCACTATGGGTGGTGCCTTATCTGGGTGGCACATGGGTTGTCGGAATTATCTCCATTATCCATGTCTACATCTCGCACTTTGCCGTTGGAGGCGGAATTTACCTGGCTCTTGCTGAAGAGCTCGCTTATCGTCGCAAAGACGATCGCATGTATGATTTTCTCAAACAGCACTCCCGTTTCTTCTTGCTTCTCACTACAGTCGCTGGTGCGGTCACGGGTGTCGGAATCTGGTTTTCCATCAGTCTCGTCAGTCCGGATGGCATTCACTCGCTGATTCAGAGCTTCACTCTGGCGTGGGCCGAAGAATATTTGTTCTTCGTGGCGGAGCTGGCGACAGCATTTGCCTATTACTACACATGGGATCGGTTGCCGCGCGAGCAGCATCTGATGCTGGCTCGCTTTTATGCAATTTTCTCTGTTTTTACCCTGGTAATTATCAACGGCATTCTCACGTTTATGTTGACACCAGGTAAATGGCTGACGACGCACAACTGGATGGATGGGGTGTTTAACCCGACGTACTTCCCTTCGCTGTGTATCCGTCTTCTGATCATGCTCGCCATCGCAGGCATGTACGCATTGATCACATCATCGATGATCAAAGAATCGAAATTCCGCACTGTCATGGTGCGATATGCTGCAAAATGGTTGTTGCCAGTATTTATTCTCGGACCTCTGGCAACCATCTGGTTTCTAACTCAAGTTCCACAAGCTTCTATTGAAACTATCTTCACCGGCATTCAAACCTCAGGAGTCGGTAATTTTTCCATCCTGTCGAGAGCTCTATATTTGAGCCTTGTTCTGTCTGGTACGATTCTCGTGTTTGCCTTCTTCGGACCGTATCTCAACCCCCGAGCTTTCACGTTCCGAATCGCTTTGCTGTTTTTACTCTGCGGTTTAGCTGCCACTGCCAGCGGTGAATGGATGCGCGAGATGCTGCGTAAACCGTATGTCGTTTACAATTACTTGTATTCGAATGGCCTGCACAAAGATGACATCAGCGATATCTCGCATGACGGCTTCATGCAGAAGAGCAAGTGGGCGAACGTTGTCGCAGCTAGTCACGGCAATTCTGATGCCGCAGTTGGTGAAGCTGTCTTCCGCTTTCAGTGTATGTCATGTCATACCGAAGATGGTTACAGAAGCATGCGAAAACTGCTCGGCAGCCGTGATGAGGATGCCATCGTAAGTTTGCTCAACATTCTTAGAGAGAAAGACCCGAAGAAGAACAATTACTCCGGCATCATGCCACCACTGGCGGTCAATGATAATGAACTGAAGAGTCTGGCGAAGTACCTCGCCACTCTCAATGTGGACGCAAGAGCGCAGAATGCGCAGGTTGGTTCTCTGCCTACCAAAGACAAAGCCGTTGCTCAATAATAAACGGTTTCCTTCACGCAGGTTCTCGCGAGGGGTTGATTAAGATTCCACATTAACCTGTGCGATATCACTTGTTATGCGGCTTAGCGAAGAGGGTTGCTCCGGGAATTTCCTGCTTCCATTCCTGAGGTTGGAAAGGCGTTAGTTGACTTCACACCATTTTAGTTCTTCGAAGTCTTCGTCCTGGTCTGCGTGCACGTCTATCGCATAAACGCGTTTGGCGATATCGGCTTCTTCGTCATGCTTGTCTTGACGGTGAAGCGCATAGCGCAAAAGCTGTAGTTGATCGATGATGCTGAGATGTGCCGGTCCGTGAGTTTGTTCGCACATCGATATCGCTGCCCGCATATGGGATTCTAGTGATTTGTAATCATCTTTTTGAGCGGCAACTGAACCTAGAATAGTTAGAATATTGTCTCCGGTTTGCGAGTCGGTATCGCTGCGGATGTTATCAAAAATGTCGTATGCCTTTTGGGCGCAAATCTCTGCTCCTCGCATGTCTTCAACATCGTCGTGAAATGCTTTTGCAAGGTTCAGGTAAGAGTTCATCAATGCCTTGGGGTCTGCACTAGCCGCCTGACCATCGAGCCAGGTTACTCGTTCATTGAGTAATTCAATGAACGGCGCTTGGGACTGTTCTACTTCGTCCAGGACCGCGGTTGACATCTCTATGATAGAGAGAAACATGGCACCACCATCGTTCAATTTGTTCGCGTCCCGAATAGCGGTGATGAAACTTCGTTTCGCGCTTTCGAAGTCCTCGCTGGCCATGTGTGCCATCGCGACTTCGAATTCGTCGTCGATACTGCTAGCGAGAACTTCATCGACGTCCTCTGAAAATCCCACGCCCGGCTCATTTTTCGTGAGGGTCTCCGTTAGCCAACTCATAGCATTAGGGGTTTCATTCCAACACTCGCGCGTTAGATCAATATACTTTCTTGTCCATCGATCCAATTCGTCGAGGTCATTCTGATCGCCATCATATTCAGTATCGGATAAAACGAAGGCAATAATTTCGTTTTCACCAAGCGCGCGATATAGTGCTCCTCTGGCGATGAAGTTGTCGCCGAGCTGTCGGAACCTTAGCAGTGTATTCAAGTAGTACCATTCGAATGAAGAAACGGCCTCTCCGTCGAGAATTTCGCGTGCTCGTTCGTCGTTGTTTTGAACAATTAAATATGCGACCAGTGAGTAACGAATTTCATCTACTACGTGTTGGCCGACAAGTAGATTATCTACGTCAGCGTTTTCCAGCACACGAATCGCTTCATCTTTCTCCTCTAATTTCCATAGAAGTTTGCCCAATCGAAGCGTTCCAAAACCGAAAACATACTCATCATCGAGTTTTTTCGTCAGCTCCAGCGCTTGTTCAAGGTGTTGTTTCTGTTTGGTAACGTCACTGTTACCGATCGCCAAAACCAGGTGCGCCAGACCAGTACGATCTTCTTCCAGAATGCGATTTGCAATATCCATGCGCTCTTCTGGCGTTTCACACTTGAGCATTTTGTTGAAAGTTTTGAATAAAGTCTCGTCCACGTATTCTTCTAGATGTTCGACAAGCGCCACTAAATCTTGAACGGCAAAAATTCGCTCGTCTTCGGTGGTTTCAATCAGTGCGTTAGGCATGTGTGCTCCTTGCTGGTGTTTCGTAACCTATCAGCGATCATGGACCGTAGTTGGATGCTGACGCATGCCATGCACGTGACTATCCTTCAGTGCATTCGCACATGAGTGAAAAAGGCGCTTCCGTCATTTGCTACTAACAGTACATTGTTGACAACGGCTATGGGGCACGTTAAACAATTGCCTTAGCTTTTCTGTCAGAAGCCACATCGTGATTCTGGACGAATGGTGCTGCTTCTACCGACCATAAAGGACCTTCAATTCTGGATTGTGAATACACTCTCACAGACTATGTTTCAGGTCCTCTTGAAGTATTAGAAGATCGGCAATAAGCTCAAAGGCATCATGGTATCGATTTTTGATCTCAGGCTCGGTGGCTTTGGCGATGATCTCATCGAGAGTCTGTCCAATTTCGGGCGCTACCGATGCTGGATGGAGCGCAGCCATAGATCTGGGATGACGTCCGGTCAACAAAAAAAACATGGTCGCACCCAGAGCGTATATATCGCTTTCGCGAACTGGATTGCCTTGAAATTGTTCACACGGCATGTAGCCAACCTTCCCAGCCACTTCCTGCGAAGAGCCTTCGTCTCCTCTTCTCGCTACATTGAAGTCAACTAGCTTCAGAACTCCTTTTGAATCTTGAATTAGATTGTCCGGAGTAAAGTCTTGATGCACCACTGGTGGTTCCAATCCATGCAGAAAACCCAAAATCTCCGACATCCGAATACCCAGCTGAATGACCTCTAGCTGTCCCATGGGCCCTGATTTCTCGATCAACTGGCTCAATGAAAAACCATCCACATATTCCATCACGATATAGCAACGAAAGTCTTCTTCGAAATCGTCGAGGTATCTGACAATGCTCCAGGTCGGGTTTTTCCACTCAGGTAGATTGATCGTTTTCAGGATCTTGCATTCTCTCTCGAAATCTTTGCGTGCGATCTCGAGCGTTTCCTCATCCTGAGCGGGAAGAATAAATTCTTTGAGCGCTACGATTTCTTTGCCAATCTCGGAATCAGTGCTCTCGCCAAGATAAACAGTCGCGTTGCCTCCGCGTGCCAGTCTCTCTTTTATTCGATAGCTCCCGCCACACAGCGTGGTACCAGGCGGAAGGTCATCCACGTAGCGCTGTCGTTTAAGCACATTTGTTAGTTGCGAAAACCACAATTGCGTGTACGATGGAAAGCTCATGAGAGTTCTCTGTGGGAGCGCTTTTCGTTTGACTATCCGGGGTAGTTTCGGAACGCTCAACTGTGGAAGACTCTTCTTCAGGAACGAAAATATGTTTTCCCTTTCCTCCGGCGTCAAAGAGTTGAGCGGTAATCGGATAACTCGAGGAATACCAGGCTCGGTGCGTGATGGCGCAGCATAAGCGCTCAATTCATATTGATGTGACCTGCCTAAACCAAAAGCCTTAGACGTCTCATCGACTGTCACTTCCGTAATTTCCTCCCATGCGATGTCAATTGGTTTCAGGTAAGCAGTTTTTTCACGCATTCCTTGGGGCGAGAATTGCACGAATTTCTTGAGAGCGAGCTTCTGGTTCGCAGAATATAAGCGATTGCTGAAGACGCAATAAAGGCAGCCTACGGTGTATATATATGCTATGCCTGCGAAGTAACTCAGGAAGGATATGAGCATTTTGTCAATTCCAGCATGACTGAGAAAGACAAAAACTGACAAACCAATGACAGACAGAAAAACTGCTTCAGCGAAAAGCGACAATCTCTGTGTCGGTGACAACGGTTTGTCCATCGACTCTGGCGGCAGAAGAGTTAGATTGATTTTTAGAATTCGTTTTTCTGCGTTGCTGTCGCCTGCCACTACAGCTGGTGCACTATCAGTCGACTGCGGACGAGTGTCACCAGCGCTAATGCCGGATTCGTTTTGACCTTTTTCCTTTTCCTCTTCGGAGTTCATGTTCTAAGAGTCAACTTGCTGTGTACGTATATTGTTAATGCTCTCCTCAACTGCGGTCGCCACCGCAGAAGCTGATGAAATTCGCTGACTGGCGTCGAGCTTGGTGAGGCGCTTCAGCAATAGTTCTGTCTCTTTAGAAACAGATGGAAGATCTGGAGTTTCAGTCAGGGCAGTGGGCTCCAGTCCCGTGAGTACGAAAAACATGGTGGCACCAAGTCCATAGAGATCGCTGACGGGTTCTGCCTTGCCATAGAGTTGTTCAGGTGCCACATAACCATGCTTTCCGATCATTGTACCAGTGGCATTCTCGACAAAGTAGTTAGCAGCACCAAAGTCTATCAACACAATTTTTCCACTCGGAGTGATCATCAAATTCTCGGGTGACACATCTCTGTGGATTATCGGAGGCTCCTGACCATGAAGATACTCGAGTATCTTACTCGTCTGAAGAAGCCATGAAAGAGCAAGACTCTCTTGAGCAGGCCCGTTTTTTCGCGTATAACTTCGCAAATCCTCTCCGCTTATCCATTCAAGAATCAGGTAGTCTCGTTCGCTTTCCACTACATGGTCTATCACTTTTACTATTTGAGGATGATCAAGTTTCAAGAGATAACCACACTCGCGCTGAAACAGTTCTCTGGCACGTTCTCCTTCCGTAGTGCTGATTGCGACTACCGCTTCCTTCACTACTACGAGATGTTCGTTATCTAATCGTCCAAGGTAAGTAGCAGCCATTGCGCTCGTCTGCAGTAGCCTCAGAATATCAACTCGATTTTGGTTTATTTTTTGACCAGGCGTCAATGGAACGAAAACACTTGATCGAAAGCGCGCACTTTCTTCCCATAGTCTCGTATATGAAACGACCTTCTCCATCAACAGCGTCGATTGCTCATCACGCGTATCGTCGATGCTGGCTGACGAATATTTGGTGGCATATCCAGTCAGAATTTCGATTTGTTCTGGCAACAGCTGGTCACGCGGAATTTTACAGACGCAGCCATCAGTAAAAGCTAATTGCACGGACTCCTGCTGCGGTGAGGTTCCGCTCGACTTCACTGTTGTCAGAGAGACGAGCTCGGTCCATTTTCTTTTGCGTCTCAATCTCATGTTGAAAAGAAACGCCTCGGGCAGCTCTAATCCTAGTGACGAAATCTTTATGGAATGGAGGCCTTGAACTTCCAATACTCCTTTCACGATTCCGAAGATTGATCCGAATGTAAGGAGGAGTGGGAGTAACATAAGGCAGTCAATCCGGTGAAGATACTGGTTGAAAGGCGAGGTGCCGAAAAGGAGCCAGAGAGCGGCTGCCATTAGAAGTCCCAAAAATAGCGGCAAAAGGAAATATGTGAACAGCAGCCTCCGCGCTGCTGACCATAGAGCAATTGGTATAGAGAGGCTTTGAAGAGGCAGAACTTTGTTCGCTGGTAAAGCCAATAATGCATCTTCGAGAGAGACGTAGTTCTCCTGAGCGCTAGACTTTTGATTTGTTTTAGCAGGTTTTTGAACTGACATTTTGATAAAAAGGCATGGCACACATATGGGAAGTACCCATAACTTCCAACATCCTAACTTGATTATGAGTCTCGTATAGTATCACCAATCACGGTATCATTGAGCTATCAATCCGACGCTGAAAAAGCCAGAGGTCAGGTGAACTCGCAATGGCTTTTTACCCGGGAGGACAGTTCAGACCGGCATTGGCGATGTCGCGGTCAACGCTCAATGCGTGGCAGAGCGGCGCAGGTCTGGCGATGTTTGTCGTTCGAGAATAATTCTTTTACTGATAGTTCATGGAAACGTTTCATGCGCTCAAGGCATTTTATTGACCGTTTTGATGTTTACGCCACCCTTCTCACCAGGCGTAAACCAGATCTCGCCATTGCCAATCATTACGCCTTGAGAATTGCAAAACAGGTCGGCTGTTTTTGTTTTTTGAAGTGCTTTTTTAGCTTGCGGATTGAAAATGCGATCAAAATTCTTGAGCATCTCGGCTTTGTTGGATATCAAAACCAGTTTCTTCTTTGGTGGAAAATGAATCGACATCGGGTAGGAAAACAGCGATGCGGTCGCCGCTTTGTCGCCTTTCGCAACATCCGCTCTCAAGTTATCGTAGAACTTTTCAAACTTCTCCGCGTCGTCGAAGCCGCCTACACTGTAGCTGCCGGTTGCTGTGGCAGGAGCGGTGGAAGTGAAATTGGAGAGAACTAGAATGGCGGAAACAATCATCGAGAAACGTTTTATTCTCACGGTACTTTCTCCAGTAGGCTGTGTTTATTCTACTGGGTATCGCAAAAATTAGGCCGACATTCCTCGAAAGTGCCGATTTCAAAAATCATTGATTTCGGAATTTTCTTTGGATTTCCTTTTGTTTTTCTCGTTTTCGTAGAGTTCTTGCGCTAGTCTTAAACTGCCTAACGCATCTTCGAAATTGCTGCTTTCAAACTGAAGCGAGGCGATGTAAAACTGTGCGGTGGCACAATTTTTATCGATCTGCAAAGCTCTCTGATAAAACTCCAATGCTTTGTCGGAATTGCCCAGGCTGGCTAAGCACCATCCATAGTGGCATAGCGATTCGGCGGTTGGCTCTGTGAGGCTGAAATAGTTTTCCAAATCCACAAGCGCATCGATGTATCGCTTGCCTTCTTTGTTAGCTATTGCTCGTTCATAATGGTATTTGCTTTCGTTTTGATTGCGTGCAACAGCTTCGGAGAAGTCCTTAGCTGCCCGCTCGTCATCAAGCCCGAGCATGAAACATTTGCCGCGCAGATAATACGCTTCCGCGTTTGATGGATCGCAGTCGATCGCCTTGTCCAAACTCGTGCTGCCCTCGAACGCTTTGCCGAGATTGAGGTATGAAGCGCCTCGATAGAAATGATAACGCGCATCGTCTGGTTTCTGTTTTGCCGCTACAGTAAATGATTTTACAGCGGACCTGTAGTCGCCATTGTTGTAAGCGTCGAGTCCGGACTGGAATGCCGCTTCGGGTGCCATTTTTGCATTGCCTGCCATCGCTGTTTTCCTCAGAGTGCGCTCGTAAAACACGTTAGCGGACAAATGTGAGATGGCTGTGAGATGTGGAAACGAGGAAATCCATTCTGGCCTCCAACTTGGAAATTGAAGCCTGCGCTGAATTCAACATTGCTTGCTCCTGGCAAGAGTTGCTCACTTCATATCTCCCCTGAGGCGCAGAGTCGTTCATAAAATGCCTGAGGAGGGTATATTTAGAATCTGAACGCACGGATGATAGTTCATGTCGAACGACCATGAAAAATCGCAACCAACTGAACGCCAGCGCGACGCTGGCGATAGTACCAAGCCGACGACCTCACACAAGACTGCGACTGAATCAATCTCCAACGAGAAACAGGCCAAGCGCCATTCTGAAAATTTTGAGAGCCTGAGTCAAGACACGAAGGCGCTCGGCAAACATACAATCGCGGACCAGCCATTGGTCCTGCATGACAGCACGACTGGCGAAACATTGTACGATGCCAGCAAACGACACGCCAAGGTTTTGGACAAGGTATCCGCTGATACCGAGAAAACTGTTCCGAAGAAAAATGAACCAGAGCATCCACACCTGAAGGCCGGCGAACGTCTTTTGCAAATGGAGCAAGCTCTGCGTGACGACAAGGCGCGCACAAATGGAAACGCGAATGACCACAGCTCGGTTTCGCACAGAATTCCAGCGCCTGAATCACGTCCATCATACACAACCAAGCAGGTTGTTCAAAGAAGTGAAACCACTGATGGTGCAAAGACTTTAAGCGGCAAATCGCAGGGTGGTGATCACCATTATGAAAGAGCTCGCGAAAAAACTTCCATTAAACAAGTTAGTGATACTACAGGTGGTGAGCACTCCCGCCCAATAAAGCAAGAATTTAGCGCGTGGATACCGGATTATAAAACTGTCGGCATGGCAGGGACGATTCCGAAGTTTGTCGAAGTGCACATGTCTCCAAACGACAATACTGAGATTGAAAAACACTATAGAAAGAGTCTCGATGGCAAAGACGAAAGTAAACTAAGCGAGTTTGATCGAACGAAGTTTAAAAACCTCGCCATATGCGACGTGGCGATCAATAAGTATCAAGCCGCACTGACGAAATCCGAGCTGAGAGACACTGAGCATGTTCCAGACCAACTGCGAGGTCTAATGCTTGCCGGTGCCGCTCTTCAAGACGGTGCTGCGTTAGGTGCCACCAAAGCAGTTTTTCACAAGGTCATCGAAGGTGGTGCCATCGGCGATCTGGCGTCGGGTACTGCGATGGGTCTAGCGTTTGGGAAAGTCGTTGCTACACTGGCAGCCAGCGTGAATCCGTGGACACGCCTGGCAGCCGGAGCACTGCGAACTGGCGGCGTCGCAGTCGCCATTGCTGAAGTTGGTAAGATCGGCACCGATGGCTGGAATGGTTTAATGAAATCGGTTCCAGCGCTTGAAGAAGTTAGTAAACATCCAAACGAGAAAACGTTTGCGGCTGCAAAAGAGAGTATTGAAGAGAACCTTGGCGATCCACTAGCCGATGCTGCACTGGTCGGACTTGGTTTCGCCGCTGCCCATGGAATTGAGAAAGCCACTTCTGGTGGTGGCAAAGGTGGTGGACGCGCACACGAAGGCGAGTCGCGAAGCGCTGCTGAACCGGGCGATCGCGCAGGCAAGAATCAGCACGCTGAGCCAACTTCCAAGAGAGAGCAACATGCCGATGAAGAGCAATTCGAAGAGCTCAAGCATAAAGACAAGCCACACGAAAGTCCTAAAATCGCCCACCGTGAGTATTCTTGCGAGAATAAAACGGAGGAATACGTTCGTATTTTGAAGTCCGGAGAACACGAAGAGCGGATGATAGTGATGTCCAGTTGGTGCAGCTCTATGCCCAAAAAAGGAGATACATCTTGCTATTCTCCAATAAAGGTTCATGTTCTAACTGACTCACCAGCAGACTTGGCCAATATTCAAAACGCGCTGATTCCAGAACTCTTACGAGATTCGGTTTTATTGAACCGTGTAGGTCAATGGAAAGGAATGGATCCACAATTTGGATTACTGGGAACTGGCCATCCGAAGAGTGTGTTCCCAACGGGTGAAGGACAAGGCGCTAAAGGTTTTACGATATATGCACAAACAGCTGAAGATGCGATGATCATCCAAAAAAGGGTTGATACGATTTTGTGTGAGAAAGGTTTGGATTTAAAGAAGGAGTTTCCAACTGGAAACTGCGAAGAGTGTCCTGGAAAGTCGAAACGTGTATCAATCTGCCGTGATACGTTTGAGGAGGGACGCGATTTAAATGGACACTATGGTCCAGTTTTAGATGAGGCGGTATCAAAAATCATAAACTCGCGATACGGTTTGAAGCCAAATGATAGACTTTCAGATGCTCATCTGAGAGATCTCGAAAAGCGTACAGGTATCGCTAGTGGTGCACTAACCTACTCTTTCGATGGGAAGTTGATGATTAAAGGCGCAGGTGGTTCAAAAGGCTATCATCACGGCTACTATGCTCTTGAATCTGGTGTAGATACGACATTCGGAAAACTTGTGGAAAGACCCGCATTATATGCGGTTTACCGAGCATGTGGAATTGATCCATGCGATACAAACGTTATTTGGAAATCAAAATAGCCAGGAAGTGAAATGGAAAGCGAAAATTTTAATTTAGCACACTACTTCTTTATTGGAAGCAGGCTTGCCGAGTCCGGCGAGCGTTTTTTGATTGAAGACAAATTCAATGACGAAGAAGTCGCATTATGTCAACTGCACGACGAAGGCTCCGGTGATCTTGCCTTGTTTATTATGAGCGGAATTCTGAACTTGGATGATCAAATAATCCTACTGCTTGGTTCAGCAAATCCAGAAGATCGGGAATCACCGTTTCAAACATATTTCGTGGTTCGAGTACTCTCTCCGAAACTGGTTGAGTTAGTAGAGGAAAGTTTTACCGCGCGAATTTATCCGGTTGCTGAAGCAGCCGTTGAACTTGACCGACGAGAAAATCAAAAATTGTTAGCTCAGTATTTTGGAACATTTAGAGAATATGATCCGGATGTGAAACTGAAACGGTCAATGAAGGAGAATGATGCGAATGTCTAATTCTTGAACTTGATCGAAAAAAAATCTTGCGCGGGTCGAATCGGTTTTCGGAACACTTCGAATTTTTCAGCGTGGCAAAGAAACAGTTCCATATTCCAAGGAGAGGAGCGCTTAACGCTAGAGAAGAGCGGTTCGCCATTGTTCAAGGTTCTGCGTGAGCCTTGATTCCTAATAGTCGAGTGATATGCTAGTTTATATGAATTTTGCACGGCGAAGACGAGCCGAGGAGTTCATCACACAAGCCAACAAATACGTCGAAATCATTAATAACACTGGTTTATAGTAATGGGGTCTACGAATGAAACTATCGATAGAAGAACGAAACCTTTTGACGTCGCAGTTGACGGCTCTTGAGTCAATCATGTTTGAGATAGTTCCTTTCGGCGTTCAGTTGAACGAACGCGAAATTAGAACGTGGGCTGAAGCTAAGTGTGGTGTCACATCGACAGCCAGCGCTACATTGGCGGATTCAGAATCTGAAAATTTTTTGCATGAGGCCTTTCGCGAAGGAGCGTCTGACGTGATTCGTTTAGTGGGCGATGGTTGTTATTCAAGTAATGCCGCGGATCTGTTCGCGCTGATCGCGAAAGGCGCGCAAGTCGGCACGGAATACGTTTCAGTTCGAGACGCGGTCGCTAACTGTTGTATTGAATTTCTCGCACAAGGATTTGCAGATGAACAGCGGCTGTCCGACGTTCTTGGTGATGCGGATATCAGCGCAGTGGAAGCCCGATGTCTATGCGCCTCGATTGCCTTTACGAATTCGATGGCCGATGAATCTAGATACACAAGGCAGCTGGATCAGTTAATGAATGCGCTAAAGGTTAGAATCGAGCGGAACGACCCTTTCTACAGAGAGCTAGCCGTTGTGCGTGAGGCAATGCGGTAGACGCTTCCAAGCAAAAGACAATATTTTCTTCCAACCGTTGCGGGCTCGGACAGCTCATTTTAAAGCCAGTCCAAACTTTCCATATCCACTCGCGCTGAAATCGTAATTGAGTGGTCCTGAATTCTTATGTCGCCGTGAACGCGCCGAAATGATGTACGCGAAGCAATGGCTTAGATTCCCTCGTTCATTTAGGCATCTTCGCACCATGGGCGGTGCAAGCTACATTATCCGATCAAAGTAAGCATTATACTGGTGCGGTTTTGGATATCAACAATGGCTTCAATTTGCGATAGTGATAGCGATGAATCATGGCAAACTCGAAAGTCTATTGTCCTGATTTTAAAGATGTCCTCGCGCTGAATTCGGCGGCTTTACTAATCGAAAGGAGACCTCACTTCGCTCCTTCGTTACGGCGATCGAAACGATGCCGATGAAGATTTTGCCAAGGCGTTCGCCATCACCCGCGGTGACAAGGCACAGCTCAGTAGTGGGATCCGCTGGTGTATCATCTGCATGCACTGGCATGTAGCATTAATTCGCCAGGTCACCGTTTTTCATTCCGATTGCTTTTTCAAAGCTACTATGTCGACAGTGTTGCCCTGAGGGAATTGCACGAGAATGGCGCAAATTACAACTGAAAAGGATATAAGTGCTATGGCGGAATAGCACACTGTCGCGAACGTAAATCCGGACTCAATAACAGAATTCGATGGTACCTTCGGATCGAAGCGAACATTCACTGATGCGCCTTTCGAGAGAAACAATCCATGGAATTGAAATGTCGCAAATCCGTCAGATGATTCTTTCCCGACAGAATATGTATACCTGACACTGCGAGACAGCTTCGCTCCGAATCTATATTGGGTAATCTGCCCGGTCGCATGACCCCAATCAGATTGCCATGGGTAAGAGAACATCGTTGAATAGGCCAATATAGAAAAGAATACAAAGAGGATTGCACCAACCAGACCAAATGCAATCCAATCTTCACGGTAGTACCCGGAGAGCATCACGCGGGTGCGACGACGTTGATTCGATTCAACCACTCGTTCATATCCTGCCGCTCTCTCGTGCTCGCTCGGCTCGCATTCGTTAGGAGGCTGTGAATGTTCAGCGGATGCGACAGTGTCGTTTGAGGCTTTGGAAATTTCCAAGGCATCCTGAGACTCAGGTGAGTCACCAAAGTTAGAGCCTGAATGTTTCAGTTCAAGACTCTGCTCTTTCTGTTTTTCGTCTACCATCTAAGCGAACGCCTAAAAGAAATTGGCTCCAACAGGATTTGAAAGTGTAGCATGGCGATTACGACCGTCGGATCCGTTTGTTTAATGCTTCGGAACGTTTATCGATTTGATCAATAAACTTATCGACTGTGTCTGGAAGAACCTGGTCTTCTAGTTTCTCCAGGAGGTTGCGTATTGCACTCATGCTCTATCCGCTCTCGCATGCAAGCATTGATTTCTCTTTCGATAGCTGCCAGATTCCATCCTCAATAGTATCGACGAAGGAATAGAGCAGAAGTTTTTCGGCAATCGATAAATTTCCTTTTGTCAGGCGAATGCGCATGCTCGGCATCACTGAAAGTTTCGCTTTATCCTTGGAATTTCGTGTGTCAAATGATTTTGTTTTACCATCTGGATTTCATCGAACGCACTGAAATTGTTTGTTCCAGTTTCAGGTGTGAAGCTTTCAAATGTTGGCGACTTGTTTGAGTAGTCCACAGTCTCTTCCCTCGATATCAGCTCTGCCGAAAAGCTACTTTGGAGCGTAAGGAGTCAGTCAGGATATAACCATCTGCAATCGCGGAATAAAGACATTACCCCGGCAAAAAAGTTCGCGCTGCTGCCGCGTCGCCTTTTCGAGAGCACAATGAAAAAAATATTTCAGCTTCTTGCCCTTTCCTTCGCAATTATTTTTTTGTCGGCTGCAGTTAGAACGACGTTCGCCCTTGCAAATTCGAAACAGAATGTCGTCAAGCAAAACGCAGATTGCGGCTATCCAAGCCGAGTGAGAGACGGTTTACATCCATACCAATATTTCACCATGGCAAAGGTTTACGCAAACGACTTTCGCCTCGACATGGCGATAATCTGCGTTCAAAAGCTTAAGAGATGCGAGCCAGCTGATGAGAGCCTAAAATTGGCTCGCATCGTCGAGGCGTGTTATTTGCCAAAGCATCCGGCACCACCGGAAGCATTGCGGCAGTTGAATAAAGTTGCAGATTTACTAGTTGCCGCACGACTGGGAGATGCTCAAAAGAAAAAAGAATGGCGAAGGGTCTATCAGGAACTAACAACCAAGTATCCGAATTTTGAGTGGCCTTATTTCTTAAATACAAGCTACAGAGGAGGCAGCCAAACAGAGGATGCATTAAAGAAAGTTCTGTCAATCAATCCGAATAATGTCCCGGCCCTTATCCAACTCTCAGAGTGTTGCCGCGGTGATGACTGGGCTGATGGCTATAAGTACGCAAAGAAAGCTAAAGAGCTTGATCCAGGTATCGCTAATGTCGACGTCGAATATTTTAGAGAAGTTGCAGACAGAAAGACAAAATCCCAACGTGACGACGAACAAGGCACAATCAATATTATCCTTTGCTCTGACACAACATACGATCGGCTATACGATTTCCCGAAAAAAAAATTCAAGTTCATAACTAAGACAGGGAAGACCGCATTCTTCAGCGGTCCTAACGTCCGTGTCTCGGACAAATTTTCCGATGGGCTGCTGTTGATTAATGGACGCGATGGGCGTGGCGCGGGGCAATGG
>CAZRMH010000020.1:17765-34456 GCA_964600935.1 uncultured Candidatus Obscuribacterales bacterium | reverse complement strand
TGCTTCTTCTTTGAATGACGTTAAACCGATGAAGTGACGATCGCCGGACATCATTTTTTGTTCGAAACGATAGGCGGAATCAGCGATTTCTTTCATGAAGTAACCACTCTCGATACCAGCCATGACACCACCGAGTTCGGCGATTTTGTCGAAGTATTCGTTGGCTTGACGTTCCAACTCTGAAGTCAGCCACTCTACGTAATACGAGCCGGCAAGCGGATCGGCAACATTGGCGACGCCAGTTTCATGAGCAATAATCTGTTGAGTTCTTAATGCGATGTGAGCAGCTTTTTGAGTTGGCAGTCCAAGCACTTCGTCCATGGAGTTGGTGTGCAAAGATTGTGTACCGCCGAGAACTCCGGCTAGAGCCTCGATCGCCGTTCTGACAATATTGTTCTCAGGCTGCGGTGCCGTCAAACTGCAACCAGCTGTCTGTGTGTGAAATCTCAGTTTAAGCGAACGCTCGCTCTTAGCACCATAATGATCGCGCATACGCTTTGCCCAGATGCGACGGGCGGCGCGGTACTTAGCGATCTCTTCGAAGAAGTCGATGTGAGCGTTAAAGAAGAATGACAAACGTGGAACGAAATCGTCGATTTCTAAACCAGCAGCGATACCAGCATCGACATAAGCGAAACCATCAGCGAGTGTGAATGCCAACTCTTGAGCGGCAGTCGCACCAGCTTCACGGATGTGGTATCCGCTAACCGAAATCGTATTCCAACGCGGCACTTCTTTGGTGCAGAAAACCATCAAGTCTTGAATCAGTTTCAAAGCTGGGCGTGGTGGAATGAGGTAGGTCTTCTGTGCTGTGTACTCTTTAAAGATGTCGTTCTGCAATGTGCCATCTAGCTTCTTCCAATCAAATCCACGCTTTCTCGCGTTGGCGAGGAACATACAGAAGATAATCGGTGCCGGACCATTGATGGTCATAGAGGTTGAAACTTTGTCGAGCGGCAGATCTTTGTAGAGGATTTCGATATCTTCTAATGAATCAATCGCCACGCCGCAAACACCAACCTCACCATGTGATATTGGGTCATCGGAGTCGTAACCCATCAGCGTGGGCAGATCAAATGCCGTTGATAAACCAGTTTGACCGGCAGCTAGCAAATATTTAAAGCGTTCGTTGGTTTCCTCGGGTCCGCCAAAACCAGCGAATTGACGCATAGTCCAAAGTTTTCCCTGATACATTTTCTCGTGAATGCCACGTGTGTATGGGAACTGACCAGGATCCGCGAGGTCTCTATCGTAGTCGAGATCCTTAACATCTTCTTTGGTATAAACCGGCTTCAAGGGAATACCGGAAAGGGTTTCGTGCTCTTTCTCTTTTGGATTTTTCGCGTTAGCCGTTGGTTTAGCTAATTCCTTGACCATGAGTAAGTCCCCTTGAGTAAGTTCGGTCCCGGCGTTCTTGGCTCCGAAGAGCTGAGATGATTATTGAACAGTTTAGATTACAGGGATTGCCGCTGCGATCAGATATGATCATCCTTCACTTTAGAAGGTAATCGGTATTTCTACTGAAATTCTTTCACAATCAAGGAGCATTTGTCATGACTACAACGACAGGGACTCAGAATGCCGCTCAGATGATCAAGGATATTTTGAGCAGCAAGAAACCTATTGCAGTCAAGGCACCGCACGGCTCAGAGCTAAATACTAAAGGCTGGATTCAGGAAGCGGCGCTCAGAATGCTGCTCAACAATCTCGATCCCGATGTCGCCGAGCGTCCGCAAGACCTCGTCGTCTACGGCGGTTCCGGCAAGGCGGCGCGCGATTGGGATTCTTTCCGCGCGATTGTTAAATCTCTTATTGGTTTGGAAAACGATGAAACACTTTTAGTGCAATCAGGCAAGCCGGTCGGCATATTCAAAAGCCACGAAGACGCGCCCCGTGTGCTGATTGCTAACTCCAACCTGGTTGGCAAGTGGGCAAATTGGGAGCATTTCCGCGAACTCGAACAGAAAGGTTTGATCATGTTCGGGCAGATGACTGCCGGAAGCTGGATTTATATCGGCACCCAGGGAATCCTGCAAGGAACTTATGAAACCTTCGCCGCGCTGGCTCGCAAACACTTCGGCGGCACTCTAAAAGGTCGTATCGTACTGACAGCCGGACTTGGTGGCATGGGTGGTGCCCAACCACTGGCGGTGACAATGAACGAAGGCGTGGCGCTCTGCATTGAAGTCGATGAAGAGAGAATTAAGCGGCGCATCGAAACCAAATATCTGGATGTTCAAGCTGACAATTGGGAGCACGCCATTGAGCTTGCAAAAGCGGCTAAGGCTGAGGGCAAGCCACTTTCCATCGGCATACTCGGCAACGCGGCCGACATTCTTCCAAAAATGATAAAAAGCGGTTTCACGCCGGATTCCTTAACGGATCAGACTTCCGCACACGATCCACTGACCGGTTACCTTCCTCTTCGAGAAGACGGTTCTCCGATGAGCCTCTCCGATGCTGATGCACTACGCCAATCGGACCCGACGAAATACATCGAGCTATCCACAGCTTCAATTGCGAAGCATGTCGAAGCCATGTTGACCTTGCAAAAGGCCGGCGCCATCACTTTCGACTACGGCAACAACATTCGTCAAGTCGCTCACGATAAAGGCGTTAAGGATGCATTTAATTTTCCTGGTTTCGTTCCAGCCTATATCAGACCATTGTTCTGCGAAGGCAAAGGACCGTTCCGCTGGGCAGCTCTCTCGGGCGACCCTGCCGATATCGATGTGATCGATAAAGTAATTTTGGAAAACTTCGGACACGACGAAGGTCTTCGCCGCTGGATTGAGATGGCTTCCAAGAAAGTCAAATTCCAAGGTCTACCATGTCGCATTTGCTGGCTCGGATACGGCGATAGAGCAAAAATGGGATTGATCATGAACGACCTGGTCAAAAACAAAAAGGTGAAAGCACCGATCGTGATCGGCAGAGACCACCTCGATGCTGGCTCCGTAGCGTCACCGAATCGGGAAACCGAAGGAATGAAAGATGGAACGGATGCGGTTGCCGACTGGGTCTATCTTAATGCCATGATCAACGCCGTTGGTGGAGCCAGCTGGGTTTCATTGCACCATGGCGGCGGAGTGGGAATCGGATATTCACTGCACGCCGGTCAAGTGATTGTCGCCGATGGAACCGAAGCGGCAGCCAAACGTTTACAACGTGTATTAACAAGCGACCCTGGAATGGGCGTCATTCGCCACGTTGACGCCGGATATGACGAAGCCGTTGACTGTGCTAAGGAAACTGGCATACGAATTCCGATGTGGGAGCTATAATTAGAAAACCACGGAATAGACGACAATCGAACCAATAACGGCTGCTATCGTTTCGTCAAAAACTACGGGGAGCAGTTCTGGAGGACTGGACCTGCCGTGGCCGAATTTCTATCTACGCAAGAACGGATCTGCCTGCCCGTATGAAAAAACTGCACGCGCTGTTGTTGGCACTGATGTTCACCACATCTGGTGGCGGCGCATTTGCTTTCACTCTGTACTCAGGAATACAGCACGAGGATTATTTAGCGCCGATTTCGACAGAACCGGCTACCGCGATGAATCAACGGCTGCAAGCACAGGTCTCTCAGCCTCAGTACAATCTCGCACTGCAACGAGCAACGCCACAGCCACAGTTCGAATCACCACTCGCCGGTCACGCAGACGCTTATCATTCAATTCCTCGCCTGGTCGGGAACGCCACCGTCGCCAACGGAGTCGGTCCGACAGTGGAATGGTTTATGATCCCTAAGTGGATGGCAGGAGCGTGGAGAAAGCAGGGAGACCTGACTGTCAGCTACAAGGATTTGCGAACTAACCGTTTCACCAGCATGTCAGCCTGGACTGAAAACGAGATGACCATCACATGGGGTCATCAGTACGACAGAATGGGCAACATCTGGCATGCAGACATCTTGCCGTTGGAAAAAGATGGATACACCAAAGGCAAATTAGCGCGATTCATGATGACGACGCTGAAGTGCGAACGCACTACGCCACAACAGCTTGTAACGCGGGCGCGATACATCGTGACGGAGACCTATAACGGTAGTTCACAGGTCGCAGATATGTTTCAACAAGAATCGCTCAACGACTACACCATGCTGCCGGACGGAGAGCTGGAGAACATTAGCTCCAATCGCATCTACTCCTCGCAGGGACAACCGATGCGCGAGGGTCAACTGGTGACAAAACTCCAAAAGATTGGCAACTTTGCACCACAAGAATTTCAGAACAACATCAATCTGCAGCAATCGCTAATCACTTACCTGAATTCGCATGGGCTGCAGGACCTCGCTCCAGCCCCGCAGACCTCCAACCGCTAAGGCGACTGCCGGTATGGCAAGTTCCAGGAAAAAAATTGACGAGTCCAGCCAACTCTACTGATATAGTAGGATCAGACACCAGTTGCTATACGGAGTGACATATGCGGATTCGATCGTTCTGGCAAACTGCCATGGCTAGCATATCGTTAACGACAATCGCGACGCTGGCAGGCGCGCCAACCGATGCAGCCAATGCTCGTCATCTGGTGACAGGCTCTCAGAATACAGAAAGAACGAACAAACTGACCAGCGAAATTCGCTGGCACCGCTCCGTCTACCAAGCACAGGAAGACGCGCGGCGCGAGGGCAAACTGGTGTTCTGGGTGAACATGCTGGGAACGCTATCCGGCGCGACTTGAAGCGCCGGAAATAGTTTGAGGGCCGTGAGCCTCTCGCAGGAACCAGCTTTTACAACTCTAAAGAATTATTTTGTTTGCGGTTTTACTGACATAACCAACCAGAGCTACGCCGGAATCTCGGGAAGACATGAGAGACAGGGTCAGGCGACGAACACGTCGAATGGTGCTGGACCACACAATCTGCAGCTGTTCATGCTGTCGTCGGACGGCACGGTGCTTCACTGCTTACCGGGTTACTGGGACCCGCGGGATTTGACTCACGAGATGAAATTCGCGTATCAACTAAATAAGGTTTACACGGACAGCTCCTTAAATCGCAGTCAAAAGAATCAGCTGTTTAAACAGATGCAATTGGCTCATATCAACCAGCATCCGGTGCAAATGACCAGGCGGAGCCACATGCAAGGTTTCGACCAACAATACGAAGCACAATATAATCTCACCACATCTGATACTATCCTCGATACCAGGCTAGCGAAACAAGGCATGGAAGAATCCGGACATCCGCCTGGAAACGCCTTTAAAACTTGCGATGTGATTATGCACGAACGTATGGCGAAGCGCCCATTCATGCCGTTTCAGAGATTCGATGTCGCCAGCTATTCCGATTATGGAAAACCTCGATATGATAAAAACGAAGATGGTATCGACGCCTACACTGGTCGCATGATTGGAGAACATCACGACGGTCCGACGATTGGCGATCAAGCAACGGCGGACCGTATTACTGCGGCGCACAAAGCCAAGGCCAATGGTGAGCACACCGCTGCGGAAAGCGCACAATGGGGACAGTCGACCAGCCAGGCCAATACGACCTGGGGTGCCCAATCCAGCGCTGGTACTTCTAATTGGGGTGTGCACAATTATTCAGCAGCGAACGCTTCATGGGGCAGCGCTGACCCCCATGCGAAGAAACCGATGAAAGGCAAATAGCAAACGGCAGGAACTTTCATTCTGGCTACCGAACACTTGCTCGCCACTATTGGTGATACCACCAGCAAAACTGAAATTTGGTTTAGACTTCAGATATTGAAACGTCGGAAACGCTTGCCAAAGCAACATTAACGAAGCTTCTGCTGCCGCGATATACAGCAGACTCACAGCCTATGCTCAACGGATAAGCATTGGGTTCGTTTATGAGAATAGTTTTTCCATCTGGTTAACTTCGACCTTACCCTCGGACGTTATCATAAGACTTGTCAGCCCCTTTACTAAGCATGGAAACAGATGGGTCGTTTAGTCCAAAAGTTTGGCGGCACTTCCATAGCCGACGTCAGTAAGATCAAAGCAGCAGCCGAAATTGCCGTAGCTGCAGCTCACGAGGGTAACGAAGTCGCGACCGTCGTATCGGCAATGGGTCACACGACGGACCACCTGATCGGCATGGCCGAGGAGATAACCAGCGCTCCCAATGCCCGCGAAATGGACATGCTCCTTACAACTGGAGAGCAAGTCTCAATTGCGCTGATGTCAATGGCAATCCAGTCCCTCGGCTATCAAGCTCGCTCTTTTACCGGATTCCAAGCGGGGATCATCACGGAGAGCAATCATGGTTTGGCGAAGATTCAACATGTCGCGCCCGACGCTGTCGAGGCCAGTTTGCAACGCGGTGAAATCGCTGTAATCGCAGGTTTCCAGGGCGTGACACCGACAAATGAATTAACTACGCTCGGACGTGGCGGCTCTGACACCACTGCAGTGGCGGTCGCCAGCGCACTCAATGCCGACAGATGTGACATCTACACAGACGTCAAAGGCGTATACACAGCCGATCCACGACTGTTGTCCGATGCCAGAAAATTAGCATCAGTGAGCTACGAAGAAATGCTGGAATTGTCTGCAACCGGTGCCCAAGTCCTCGCTGCACGCAGCGTGGAATTGGCTATGGATGCGCAAGTTCCATTGAGAGTACGTTCAACTTTCGAACCCAAAGACGTCGGAACGTTGATCGGACCGCGTTTGATGGTGCCTGAATACACCGTGTGCAGCATCGCATGCGATATGACTCAAGCCGCTCTGACACTGAAGTCACGAGTAGTCGATAAAAACCACACTTCACTCGATGGTATCTCGGCGCTATTTACTCGCCTGGAAGAATTGCGAATCAACACCGACATGCTCATGCTTTTGGCCCATGAAGACGAGCCGTCGCAAGAGATGGCCTTCACGATAGATCGTAAATCACTCGGTAGAGTTCAAACATTGATCGAATCGCTCGGTGATGCACTCGGAAATCCACGAGTCAGCGTAGAGACAGACATCGCACGCATCTCGGTCGTCGGACGTCGCTTGACGCAGAGACCGGAAGTGGTGGCAAGCGTTTTCGAAGCGCTTCAATCCGCCGGCATTCCAGTCAACATGGTTGCCACAGGCGACATGCGGGTCAGTGTTTTACTGAACGCTAAATACGCGCGTGACGCAGTTCGAGTGATTCACAAACGCTTCAGACTTGAAGAAGATTGTTTCGTCGCATAATCGAAATTCGTATATTCAGAAGATAGATCGGCGCCTTTGCGTTCAGTCTTCAAATAATGTATTCTGACCGATAGTAATCGATTATCGACAGGTAGAAATATGGCACGTTTTGAGAACATCTTCGACAAAGTTAAGTCAGCCGCCGGAAAAGTAGCGGATGAGACGAATCGCGCGGCGAAGAAGGGCAAGCTTAAGCTGAACGTGGTAACCCTCACTTCCGAGAAAAACAAACATTTGCAAGCAATTGGGCTTCGGGTCTATACATTGCTCGAAGAGAATAGTGCCATCGAAGGCAATGTCCTGAAAGACAAGATCAAGGATGAAATTGCCCAAATTCAAAGAATTGACGAAAAGATCAAACAGATCGAAGAAGATATCGATGATTTGCAAACCCACTCTCAACACGTCGATATCGATGATGTGACCGATGAAGACGAGGAAAGCGCTGACGAAGAAGGCGCTAAAGATGAAGAGGAAGCGGACACCGACGCGAAAAAAGAATAAGTCAAAATCGTTTCTATTGCCCCTCATCGAGAACGAAACTAGATGTTAGAGAAAACCCAATCAAATGTTGCCAGAATCGCTATGACTCTGACTATCTTCTCCGCATGCGTTCCTTCTGCACTTGCTGACTCGATTTCGCCAAATATCGGCGATGCCGGAAAGAAATATTCGACGGATAAACCAGACACGTCCTATTACGGCACTGGGGCTGGTGCAAAACTGAGTGAAGCTTCGGCGTTGCGATTCAAGGCTGAACAGATGATCAACGAAGGCGAGCTTGACGATGCCATGAAAGCGCTCGCAAAAGCCGTTCAATTCGATCCACAGGATCCCTCAGGGCATCTAATGCTTGCCCGTGTTATGACGCAGAAGATCAGATCCAATCGCACGTCAGTGGACTGGGAACTTTACGGACAATGTATTGATGAGTGGACTCTTCTAGCGAGACACGATGCCGATCACCTCGAGCAACAAGAAGCTCGTGGTGCCATTCAATCTTTGAAGAAGATGGCGAAAGAGCATATCGCCAAAGCCAAGGGTAAGACACCGAAACGCTCTATGCTTGCCGGTCTCAACCCGCTGAATCGTTTTAGAAACACTCAGTGATTTTTCACGTGCAGACAAAATCAACCGGCGGTAATGGCGCCCTGCTGGTATCGGATACGATACTGTTGTGAAAGTTTCAGTTCGTGCGGCGTCAAAGGTTCTAAACTGAAACTCTTTGAAAACGCGCTTTCAAAACCTTGCTTCATCACTTCCGCCAAACGATCATTCGAAACGGGTTTGCCAAGAATTTCGAATAGATTCGCGTGACGTTCTATTTTTGGTTTGCCACCTGCACGGCTTCCGCTTTGATCATTCCCAATTTGAATCGCGCTGCTCTCCTTCTCCCTCAGCAAAACCGTCATCAAATCTTGCGGTTGATTTAGCAGGATCGATCCGTGTTGTAGAACGGCCGATTTGCGGCGCAGTTGCGCACTGCCGATGACCTTCTTGCCCTGATAGTGCAAATCGGCGGAAGTGGTCGCGAGGAAACAATCTTGAGCGTTCTTGTAATTGCTCGACGATTCGCCCAGCTCAAGCTCGACACCAAGTTCCTGAAACGCCAGAATCAAAGCCTGACAGATCTGTTTGTATGCACCTATGACACTTTCACTGAGGGCGCCAAATCGGTCGGCACCGCCGGCACTTCCGACAAAAGAGTAGGTCAATTCAAATTCGTGAAGAACGGCACGCCCACCAGTAGGGCGTCTTACCACATCATATCCCCGAGATTTGATTCGAGACTGGACGGCGCTCGACAATTTTTGACCGTAGCCTATCGATACCGCCCGCGGTTCCCACCCATAAATTCGCAATGTGGGAGGTACAAGATTTTCAAGATGGGCATCAAGAATCGCCTCGTCAATCGCCATATTCTCAGCAGCATCATGCACGGAATATGGTATGAACCGCCAGACTTCGCTCACAAAACGTTCCTCACTTTTACGAAACGCTCGCCTTCACCAGCGGTGCCTCTGCAACTTTAGTGTCACTGAAGGTAAAGGCGTCCAGCAATTTCTCTTTGACCGAATTGAATTGTTCTTCGGATTGAGCGTGCACGCTTGCGAGTGAAGCGCCGCTTGTCACCTCGGTTCCCACCTTAGCTTTGAGAACGACTCCAACACCCAGGTCGATTGGATCACCTTTTTTCTCTCTGCCGGCACCCATGAGTTTCAATGCCTCGGCGATCTTTCTACCATCGAGATGTTCGACCCATTTTGTGCCACCATCGGGTGATTTCAGTTCGAAAACATGTTTTGCCGTCGGCATTATCGAGTAATCGTCGATCACACGAGCGTCGCCCCCCTGCGCTAAAACCAGCTTTCGAAAATACTCGAGCGCTGTTCCGTCGCTGAGCAGAGTCTTCAGTTTTTCACGTGCAGCATTTTGGTCTTTCTCTTTGCCTGCCGTGACCAACGCCATAGAACCAAGCGCCATGCAGAGCTCGTGCAAATCTCTCGGTCCCCGCCCTTTTAAAGTTTCAATCGCTTCAATTACTTCGACCGTATGACCGACAGCGTTTCCTAGAGGTTGCTCCATGTCCGTCACAACAGCGTTAACAGGGCGTCCAAGAGTTTTGCCGACCGCCACCATTGTTTCAGCGAGCGTCTTGGCTTTTTCTACGGTATCCATAAAGGCACCACGTCCAGCTTTCACATCCAGAATAATCAAATTAGCGCCAGCAGCCAGTTTCTTCGATACAACGGAAGCTGCGATTAGCGGAATTGATTCGACCGTACCGGTAACGTCGCGGAGTGCATAAATTTTGCCGTCGGCTGGAGCCAGTTCTGCCGTCTGTCCGGCGATCGCCATTGATTCATTTTTGACTTGAGCGATGAAGTCTTCTTTGGAAAGAGTGGTTTTAAAACCGGGAATGGCTTCGAGTTTATCAATGGTGCCACCAGTGTGACCCAAACCGCGACCAGATAATTTCGCCATCGGAATCCCGGCAGCAGCAAGAAGAGGCACGAAAACTAGAGTAGTTTTGTCGCCTACTCCACCAGTGCTGTGCTTGTCACCAATCCACTCTGCGACGTGAGACAGGTCCAGGACATCCCCAGAGCGACACATGCAGTCGGTCAGCCAGGCTGTCTCCTGATGGGTCAGTCCGCGCCAGCAGACCGCCATTAGCCATGAGCTCAGTTGATAATCAGGAACGGTGCCATCCATAATGCCATTGATTATGAATTCGATTTCTTCTTTGGAGTGCTCACCGCCAGCTCGTTTGCCGACTATCAAATCCACCATTCTCACGACGTACTCTCCTCACCGAATATTTACTGTCTGCTGAAACTGCCTCTACATCAGGTTTCTGCTTAAAATCAAACTGCAGCTAACCGAGAAAATTTGCTTAAAAATTTCCACTTAGTCAATGTACACTCTTGACTACTGTGATTAGACGTGAATAATAGTTGATAGGGAGTGAGACCACGTTTGTTTATACTAAAAGGTTGGTTCTCCTCCCAATTTCTCCTTGGCTTATTTTTATCGACTCAAACACTGTTGATTACAAAGAACACCCGACCCAACTTGGTTTACCAAGAGTCGGGCAGATCAATTTCAGCAACTGCTTGCCAATCAACTTGCCGATCGAGACTGGAAGAGTCGCACTGGAAGCAAATTTTGTTGATGGCACTCCGCAAGAACTAAATTTGATGATTGAGTCAGGAGACCTTGAAATTAGCTCGAGCAGCTCGTTTCTCTATCTCAGTCGCAACGACTTGCAATTGCTTCCAAATCTTTCTATCTCATGTTTTGGACCAGTTGGCAGCGTTCTCTTCTTTTCAAAATGTAAACCAGACCAACTCGGCAACGCACGAGTAGCCGTTCCACGAGCATCGGCGACGTCAATCAGACTTTTGGCACTAATGCTGAAAATCGAATATGGCTGCACACCAACGCTTGAGGTTGTAGAAAAACCAGAAATCGACGGCGGCAGCGGATTTCAAGGAGCGCTTGTCATCGGTGATGAGGCATTGCGAATCGACGATAAACTTTCAGCCCACAACCATCGCATAGACATGGGCGAATGGTGGACCAGAAAAATGAAACTACCGATGGTTTTCGGAGTTTTCGTGGCAAGACAAAAATTTGTAGAACAATTTCCCGGCAGTTATCGTCATGTTAGTGAGAGTTTGCAAACTGCCCGAGAAATCGGGACTGGGGAAATGCTCGAACAGGTCATAGATAGAGCCGTCAGCATGACCGGATTGAACAGAGCCAGAATGGAAACTTATTTTGTGGACAATCTGAACTGGCGCCTCGATGAGAGTCATCGCCAAAGTTTAGAACTATTTTCGAAACTACTTCGACACAACCATCTGCTATAACTGGCTTGTCACGAGCTGGCATCGATATGAAATCCCTGGTAACGAACCTGATTCTTTTAGCTTTGCTTTGGTCGGCAAACGGATATGCCGTTGCCGCGGAAAGCAGCATCGGAGAATCACAACCGAGCAAGGAAGAAATTGTTCGCTTGATAATGGAGGCTGACACACGTTTCTCCGAGGGCGAATACGCCAGCGCGGAAGCCTTGTACAAACGTGTTATCTCAATTGCACCAAAAAATCGTGAAGGATATCTTGGTTTAGGACGTATCGAATTTCTTCATGGTGACAGTGCTCAAGCCTTGGAGCATTTCAAAAAAGCGGTTTCTGTTTCTCCACAATCGGCACCAGCACACTTCGAACTCGGCTCCACACTCCTCAGTATCGGCAAGCTCAATGAGGCATTAGTACAGCTAACGCTGGCTAGTGAACTAGATCCTCAACGACCGGAAATTCAATACAGACTCTCTCAAGCAAGGTCTCTGGTTGAAGCATCCAGGTTGACACCACAGTCAGGTACGGTGAGGATTCCTGAGCGCTGGGCTGGTCTGCGAGGTCCTGGCACTACCAGACCCGACACGCCTGCACCTGCCGACCGTGGCACTGCCGGAGGAGGCACTGCAGTGAAGCCAAAACCGGGCACGATTTCGCCGCCAACGACCATTGGTTCTGCTCCCAAAAATCCGCAGACCAATCTCAAAGATCCAACCGCGCTGCCCACACGGCTGGACAGCCTCAATATCGACCAGACCTCTGAAGTCAGCCTTGTTTATCGTCTGATTACCAGCGGGCGAGTAGAAGAGACGATGGTCCAAGGATTGCATGCACTTAAGCAACAGCCTGACAATGCCAGTCTTCGTTATCAAATCGGATTAATGTATAAAGTCAGAGGTGATATCGACAAAGCAATTGAAACCTTTGAAGAAACACTTAAATACGACCCTGAGCACACTCAGTCGCTGGCTCAACTAACCGAACTTTTTATATCTCGCCATGAGATGGAAAAAGCAAAGGAGATCGCCACCCGCTGGGTAGCTGCCGATCCGGACAATCCCAACGCGCACTTCAGTCTCGCCTGGGCTTATGTGGTCGAGCGTACCTTTAAGGAAGCCCTTCCTCACATGCGAGAAGCGGCGCAGCTTGACCCAAGAAATACCGACCTCTTGAATCACTTGGGCTTAGTCCTGCGGGAGATGGGAGATGACCATCAGGCAGCCGTATATTTCGAACGAGCGCTTGTCCTGGCGCCAGCATCAGCCGCACCCCGCCTCAATTTAGCAATGATCGACATATACGATCAACGCAATCAAGAAGCTCGCGATATGATCAAACCGCTATTGGATAATATTGCCGTAACGCCGCACGTTCGCTCGGTAGAATCACTAATCAACGCTCGGGATGGGCGTTTAAGCGATGCCGAAGCCGAGGCTCGCGATGTCTTGAAAAGCTCGCCTCAAAACCCCATCGCGGCATTAGCACTAGCTGTAGTGGCAAGAGAAAAAGGTAATCTCGACGAAGCTGCCACCATACTTGAAACCAGTTATAACAACAACCCTAAGAACGTTCTTGTTATTCACGGTCTTGCTGAAGTCTATCTAGCCCAGGGAAAAACCGACAAGGCGATTGAGTTTGCCACTATCGCGCATAAGCGTTCACCCAATAAATTTTTGATTGCTAAAACGCTCGCGCTTGCTCTTGCCAAAGCAAACAACACAGTGGTGGCATTAGACACAATCAAACAAATGCGAGAACTCGGTGACGATCCTGACAAATTATTTTTACTGGAAGCCACCATCCTCGATGCAGCAAACGACCGCGAAGGCGCGCTCAAACACTATCAATCACTTGCCGACAAGCAGCCTGACAATAACGATATCGCCATGAAAGTAGCTCATTTGTACTTCGTAGATCGAAAATGGAAAAATGCTGACCTTATCGTGGACAGCGTCTTGAGCCGGTCTCCGAACCACAATCAAGCGCGACTTTTGAAAGCCGCTATCCTCTATGAGTTGAAGGACTACAAAGGCAGTCTGCGCCAAGTCCAGCTCGTCAAGCCAGATGATGATCTCGACTACGAAATGACTTGCCTGACCGCGCGCGCCAGCTTTAGATTGAAACGGTATTCCGAAGCGGCTCAGCTGTTTAAAAGCGCTCGCAAACGACAAAATTTATCGACAGAAGACCTGATCATGCTAGCCAGAGCGCTCCGAGAAACCGATGAAACGACCGAAGCCGACGAAATCTTATCGAAGGTCAAATCGGTGAAATTCGAAGCCAAAAGACACCAGACCTGATAAAAACGCCGCGCCTAGTTTAGAACAGCAAAAGCGCTGGACTTAAACGGACCGAAGCCCGTTTTTCAACAGCCAGAGCGCCACTCGGGACGAAGACCATGAAGAGTCAAAATCCGTTCAGTTCTCAATCTGTCTAAATTCGAGGACTTTCGGATATATACATTCAACACAGATTAATCCTGCTCGCGCCTGACATTAACTGTTGTTATACTAACAATACTCGACGAACCGAATATGGTTGTTCTTATGTCCTCCTCTTCTTTCAATGAAAATAAACGACACGGCGGCGGTCCAGCTACTGAGTTTCCGTTCACGCTCAAAAATCGCTGGGAAGTAGTCGATCGCCTTGGTCAGGGGGGCATGGGAACCGTCTATATGGCGAGGGATTTGAACCTCTCCACGTTGAGCCAGCAGAAAAAATCGGCAGTCGTTAAAGAACTACGAGACGACTTTATCCGCGGCGAGGACAAAGAGAAGGCGCGTGAATTTTTCATGCGCGAAGTAAACGTTCTTGCCGACCTCGACCATCACAACATTGTTCGGGTACTCGATCAGTTCAGCGAGAACGGCAGATACTATCTCGTCATGGAGTACGTTCAAGGCCACAATCTCCACGAGATGATGACCAAGCGAAAGGAGCCGTTCGACGAGGACATAATCATCGAGTGGGCGGCACAAATTTGCGATGTATTGACGTATCTGCATACGCACAATCCACCGGTGATTTACCGCGATTTGAAACCTAGCAATATCATGATCGACACGAAAGATCATGTCAAATTAGTCGACTTCGGAATCGCACGACCATTTGAAGATTCAGAAGATAACACGCATGTGGTGTCACAAGGTTACTCGCCGCCGGAGCAATATTGGGGCGCTGCAGATCCTCGCTCCGACGTCTATGCGCTCGGTGCGACGATACAGTTTTTGTTGACCGGTCAAGATCCGTTAGCCTTGACCACATCCAATCCGCAAGTTCTCAATCCCAATGCGTCCGATCACATCAGTGACGTCGTCCAGCGCGCCACCCACCAGGACCCGGAAAGCCGCTACCAGTGCGCCGCTGACATGAAGGACGCTCTGATCTTTCGCCCGGAAGTAGTTCAACCTGAAAAAGCAAAGACACTATATGTGGTGCTAACTACAGTTCTCTGCGCAGGTATGTTCCTGGCGGGATTAACTATTTTGGCAAAGCTTCAAGACCAGGAAGAGACGTCGCACAAAGAGGTAAAGACTCTTCAGGAGCAGCGTCTGGACGCCAAAGAGATGGAACTGAACAGACAAGAAGAAAAACTCAAGAAATTCAAACGTCTCCTCCGCGAAGAGCTGGCTGGAACAAAACCAGCACGAGCACCTGGTTCGCTGCTGAATCAGACGAGCGGAGAAGCAATGCCGGCGCTTGAAGAACAAGAAGAATCCGCGCTCACCGATCCGGACGGGTTACACTAGAGTCCGCAATCGATGGAAAGTTTATGGCACCAGATTTCGCTCAATTCCTGCTCGAGCATTCCGCTAAAAAGGCTGGAAACAAACCTCTTTTCGCGCCCGGGCTCTATGATGAATCGGCAAAATACGCCTGGATTCCCTGGAAAGGTAACTCACCGGTGAGAGACAGTGAGATCGCCGACGCCGAACAACGTTTAGGTTTTGCACTCCCAGAAGGTTATCGCACCTTTGTTCAAACAATAGGTCCAGGCCTCTGGGCGGACGCCGGAATACCGCATCCAAAGACAATCCACACATTCGATCAAGAGATGCGAGGTATGTCTCGTTTCACAGCAGTGGCATACAATGTTGACGGCTGCGGCAACTCAATCGCATTTGACGGCAAGTGCGACAATCCGCAACAAGTCTTTTTTTGCAATCACGATCCATATGGATACGCAGTTGCCGCAGAGTCCTTCGAAGAATGGATCACTGTCGTCACTGGACACAAACTTACGAGTCCGACTAAGGTGCGAAATTTTTACACATCATTGAAGCCATTTAAACTTCTAGAGATGTGAGCCGATAACCTGGAATAAAGATGTTGCTCCAGACTGACTAGATCTGAACTGTACCTGAGAGGAAGACTGGCGATTGTACTAGAACGGTATGCTGCGCTTGGTTCTAAAGCCCGAGCATGATTTGCGAAATTTTTTAATCGCAACAAGAACATCCTCTGATTCAATGGTATCTTGAAGCGCTGGCAGATACATGACACGGCTGGCGACACTGCGAAGCTTAAAGCACCAGTAGAGAGACATCAAAGGATTGATGAACAACAGACTTCCAGAGGTTCTCTTGGTAGCATGGTGATTACCAAACTCACCTTTAATAGCGGAGAGAATGGAACTACATACGATGCTGACATTCTCAGGCATGGCTTTAAAAACGTATTCGGTCGCCTCGCGAAACAGTTTCACCTCCGGCATACTTTCTAGCAGAGAGAACGCACCGAGGTAACCATCCGAGTCTTCTTTGCTCATTCTGGCGATAGACTCGAGAACGTCGGCATGACAGACGCCGTGAAATGCGTCGATGCCGAAACCTAAGCAAACCAGAACTTTGTTTGGGACATCAAGCTGATCGACTGCGGCGATGCTGGTCATATCCTCAAGTGGAGTTCCTAATTCTTGCTCGTTTCCTCGAAGCAATGAATCAGTTCCGCCATCAACCAGAACAATTGTGTCGAGATTGAACTGATTTATCATCCACTGGTAGCCTTCGGCCATCGGCTTCACGCCGCATCGATCGAATGTATAGACTGGAACTTTTTCGCCCCGCTCATCGAACCACTGCGACAAATATCTCTCAGGAAAATATTCGTATGCTCCTCGCGTATCGCCAGTCACGGCAGTCAAAACCGTCGACACAAGTTCAA
>CAZRMH010000020.1:0-17755 GCA_964600935.1 uncultured Candidatus Obscuribacterales bacterium | reverse complement strand
AACGGCAGAAGGTCTGACAATCGAGAACGAATAGTTTGCCAGAAAAACTTTTTTGCCTTGATCTCTTAACGCGAAGTATAGAGGTAAACCTGTGAATATATCAAAACCACCGCCCGCGCCGGCGATCAAAACATTTCTTGATTTTTCAAGCAGATCGACAATTGGAAGTTTCAGCATGGTTCCTGCTCTGCAACTAGAAAACTAGGGTCACCGCTCCAGGACACTTTCGAAAATCAGACTTCTACTTGGTGGAAAGCCAGATTACAAAAGCGCCAAAGAGGATTCGATAAACGACAAAGACGATTGTCGAGTGGGTTTGAAGATATTTGATCAACCAGGCGATCGAGATATAACTCACTATAGTGGAGGCCAGTAAGCCAGCAGCGAGGTTGACTACATCGCTTTGTTGAAAACCGATTTCAATCAACTCTTTCAGTTCCAAAAGGCCACTCAGAACGATTGCCGGAATACCGAGAAGGAAAGAAAAACGCGCTGCATCAGCTCGATTCAACCCCAGTAACATTGCAACAGTGAGAGTAGAACCGCTGCGTGAGCAACCGGGAATCAAAGCTAATGCTTGTCCGAAACCTACCAGCAAACCTTCATGAGGAGTCACTTGATCGAGCGTTTTCTTCTGGCGGCCGAACTTCTCAGCCACGATGAGCATTAGCCCCATGACGATAGAAACTACGCCCACAACTATCAATGAGCGAATCGGACTATTGTCGCTTTCAAGAAGTTTCTTTATCAGTAAGCCGATCACGCAAATCGGAGCAGTACCGATGATGATACCAATCGCGAGTCTAAAGTCCGGTGCTGTGTAGTTTTTCTCTTGGATCGCTTTAAACGAACCTATCGCAATCTCGACAAGCTGCCTGTAGAAATATGTAATTACCGCCAGTACGGAGCCCAGCTGAAGAACGGCTGAATATGCGGCTCCCGGATCGTGCCATCCTAAAGCGATCGGCACTACCTTTAAGTGGGCACTGGAACTAATCGGTAAAAACTCCGTTAGCCCCTGCACTACACCTAGTACCAGAGCCTCAACGAGAGATACTGTTTCGCTTGCCACTACCTATGGTTTCCTCGGAAAAATTGCTAATCCGCTTTTGCGGAATCAGCTTCTATCTTCAACTCTAAATCATCGCCCTGGTCGGCAATCTCGATGTCTTCATCACCGATTACGCCAAGGTCTTCATAAGACATCGATTGATCGTCTCCGATTTTATATGAATCCGGAGACGGAGTTTTCTTGACTTGTTTTGCCCACGAAGTCATGCCCTCACGTCCAGCAGCACCACCAGTGTTTTTATCCAATCCGGCATCACGCGGAGTACCACCGACACGGACAAGGACTCTGTCGAGAATTTCGGAGGACTGCTGAGACAAGGCGACGAATTCCAAACCGAGCGTTGTCTTATTGGCCAACCAGTTGTGGTCTACACGCAAGACGCGAGCTGTCAGCGTCACGTCGCCATCACCAGTGTGCAAGACTGCGTTGATCTCAAGACCCACCTCTACAGCTACAGAGTCTATGCGAGACGTTTCAATCGCGGAACCGGATCTGCAAAGGTCGACGGTTTTAAATTCCTGTTTCTCCAGTCCATCAATGTCGAGCGAAATGGTAACCGGCACTTCAATGGACACACGATGAGCCTTGCGCTTCTGCGATGCCGGCTCGAGCTTCGGTGCAGCACAAACTAGGACCTGTTTGCCTTTGGAAACCTGGCTACCAATAACTGTTGATTGCCACATGCCATTAAAAGTCAGCCTGGGCGAATCATTCACGAACCAGATTTTCGTTCCTTTCGGCAACACTTTGTTTGGGTCGCGACTTGTTCTCACTTGAATTAGTAATTGATTTCCAGTGCGTTCCACAATAGTCGCTCTGCCGAAGCCAATCTCTCCGGGACTCGTCTCTACTTTTACTTTCAAAACCTTGCCGGGTTGGAACATTGAGTAATTCCTTGCAACTAATCGCGCTCACGCCTGGTCAGACCATTATCTCACCTCCACGGTTGGAGGTCAGCCGTTTCCTTGCTTTTTGATGCGCAAAACCAGGTCATACGCTTCAGATTTGCGCATGGCAAAGTTAGCGACCAGGTCGGCTGTAATCTCTCTAGAGGATGCGTCGTCGGCCAGGCGCTCAAGCACATATGCATTGACTACGCCCGGATCAACTTCCTCAACTGGCTTTAGAGCAGCACCTTCGATGACGAGCGCGAATTCGCCTCGCAATCGATCATCTGTCAAAGTGGATTCTAACTCGCTTAGGTTGCAACGAATGTATTCTTCGAACCGCTTAGTAAGTTCGCGAGCAAGACATACTCGGCGTTCCCCGAAGTGTTGATAGATCGTCGCGATTGTTTTGCGGAGACCGTGAGGCGAGACGTAGAAGACAAGTGTCCGTTCTTCCAGCGCCAATTGTTTCAGTTTTGCCTTCAAGGCAGAATCTTTGTCGGGCAAAAAACCTTCAAATACGAATCGATCGCATGGCAATCCGCTGCCAACCAGCGCTTGCACAAACGCAGTGGGACCGGGAATTGCAATTACGTCCATGCCAAGTTCGATCGCTTCAATGACAATTCTCTGCCCGGGGTCGGAAATCAGTGGCGTTCCGGCATCACTTATCAGCGCGACTTTCTGATTCTCGACATTGGCGCTGGAGAGCAGCTCGCGCCGCGCCTCTTCGTTGAACTTATGACAACTCAACATCTTCTTATTGATGCCAAAGTGGTTGAGGAGCTTGATGGTCACGCGTGTATCTTCGACCAATAGAAGATCGGCCTCGGACATCGTGCGTTTAGCACGCTCCGAAATATCTTCCAGGTTACCTATCGGTGTAGAGATTATGAACAGGGTGCCTGACAACACGCCACCTTTTGAACTGACTGTCAATTTCTTCAGAACTCAAGCAAATACAGCAATTTGCCGATCATGCATGTAGAAAATAGCAGCTCGATATCGACTTGTGTGCATGAGTTTTCTACAGGTTTTTGACAGGTGTAGATATTTAATCGTACAGCTTAAGCATTACCCCTTGTCGCTCGATTCATATGCCTCGCAGCGCCAACCTGGGATGCTTTCGGCGGCTCGCATTTAGTTTGAATGTAGAGTATCGTAGCGAACAGATATCCTGCTCCAAATAGAAAGCCAGTCTTCGTTGCCGTCGATTTCTACAGATAACAGATCTTTCAAAGCGTTTCGGCTTGCGATCGCTAACTCCATACTCCGTAACAATCCACATCTTTCCGCCTTAGCACTGGATATAGAATCGCACAGCCATATCATCGAGCTCTGCGACACATATACGATGCGACTGCTTTTGTTATGGATAGCGTCTAAGTATGAATGCGATCTATCGTCAACAGCTATAAACTCGGATATACCAAATGCGGTGTCATCGGCTGAGAGAATTTTCCTTTCCTTTGATATATATCCATTTGCTCAAACAAAATCGCTCGATCGTTATCGAGATTTAGTAGACGACGCATTCGCCTTTCTGGATGAGGCTTTCCATCCATCGATCGAGCTTGCCGGTTCGCTCTATGAACACCTGACAAGTCACGAATTGGAGCTTATCGAGGAAAAGACGAAACGCATCGAATCGTCCAGCCAGACAAGAAAAAATTTCTTAGCGCATATACGAACTACCGTTGACGGTAAGTATGGTCGGCGCAAAAAAGGCCAGTTTTACACGCCACCATGGGTAGTGGACTACTGCCTTGAAAACAGTTTGGGAAAAGACTTAGCGGAGTTAATGAAACGGCTCCAACAGCCGTTCGATATACCTTTTTCGATACTGGATCCAGCTTGCGGAACAGGAAACTTTCTTCTTGGCATAGTCCGAAATCTGCGCACCTGTGGCGCCACTGCCGAGCAAATATATACAGTAGCATGCGAATCAATACACGGAAGAGATGTGGAAGGTCGCGCCGTCGCGATTGCGATCTGGTCGCTACTATTAGTCGTTTATCAGGCGGTGGGAGATGCCGCCGACAGTCTGGATTTCAATCATCTAATCAAACGATTGCGCTGCCACTTGCGCATGACTGATTCAGTTTTTGATTCCTTTGGAGCTAAAAACGAAACTGCCAATCGCTTCGATCTGGTAATTACAAATCCTCCTTATATAAGTTTCGGTGCTCGCAACCAGGAAAAGATTTTGAATTCGACATCGGTCTTCTTGCGGCATCACTTCCCAAGTTCCGCCGAATACAAAATTCGCCTCAATTCCATTTTTCAAGAGGTAGCTCTGAATTACGTTGCCCATGGTGGCAAAATTTGTTTGTTCATTCCCAACAGCTTTTTGACCGGAAAAGGTTATGCCAAGCTACGATCAAATCTTTTGAGCCAAACTCGAATTTTGAGTTTCAGTGAACTGCCGGAGGACTCGATGAAGGGCGCTGTGGTCGGCAGATGGTGCGTTGCGATTTACAAACGTGAGGACGTCGCCGGCGACCTAAACTATCCAATCGATCTGATTAGCATCCCCTCCTCGTTATCGCTTCATCAAAAACGCTACAAGATTTTGGCATCACGGCTGGTGACAAAGGATCAAAGTCGTTTCCGGCTCGTCTTCGAAACACTCGACGAAGAACTGGCAGTGAAGCTGGAATCGCTCGCTCCACTATCGACAGTTGCTCGCGGTCATACCGGAATTCGCGCACGTGAGGGACAAAAGACGATTGTTTCAGAAACTAAAAAGAACGCAGTTTATAAACATGGCTTGAAGTCCGGCGGATCTGTCAAACCATTCGTTGTCGATTGGGATGGAACCTGGCTGAAGATTGATCCGTCCTTGTTATATGGTGGCGGATTTGATGCCAGAGTAATAGAGAATCCAAAGATTTTAATCCGCCAGACGGCTGACAGAATTATCGCAGCATATGATGACAACGGTCTCTATCACTTGAACAACGTTCATAGTTTTTCTTGCCAGCGAAGTGAAAGCAAAACCGGAATCGATCTGCATTTGCTGTTGGGTTTGATGAACTCCACTCTCTGGCATTATCTCTATCGGTTGAAAACGCGCGAAGATGGTCGAGCACTTGCACAGATCGATATCGAGACGGTCGAAACGATGCCTCTTCCGATCTGCGAAGCACGGCTCTCAGAGCGCATAACTGAGTTGTCTCGTTTTCTCTCCAGCGGCGCCGAAAAAATAGCAGAGGTTGGAAATATCGATGCTATTCGTGCTGAAATCGATCAATTGGTTTATCAAGCCTATGGTTTGACACCACGAGAAATCGATCATGTAGAGCACTGCCTCGGAGTAGGATACAATAACGCGATGTTGAGAACTGGCGCAGTCTAAGCGGATATATTGACAGGAATGAGCAAAAGAAAATTTAGTTTTTCGATTTTTTGCATGGTGCTTTCGACCAGCATTGTTGGTTTAAACCTCGGTTATAAAGCCGAGGCTGCGGCACCATCTCAAAAAGAAGCGCCCAAAAGTTCTTTGATGAAACCAATCGCTGCCGCGAAAGCAGCGGCTCTCAATCAAGTGAATGCAGCCAAGGCCGCCAAGGAAAAAATCACGAACTCGTTGAAACCAGACGCGGGTGCCACTCCTGTTCGAGACAAATGGGCTCTGCTAGTCGGTCTGGAAGCGTTTAACGATGACACCATTCGACCTGTCAAAAATGCACAGAACAATGCATCTTTGTTGTCGACTTTTCTAGCCAGCCCGGAACTCGGGAAGTTTGGACCTTCTCGCGTGGTTATCGTCACTAACAACAAGGCGACAAAAAACAATGTGTCCAAAGCGCTTGGCGATACCTGGCTCGTGAAGAATGCCTTGCCGAACGATTTGATTCTTCTCTACTTTTGCACTCGTGCGCAGCGCAAAGCTGATGGCAGCGATTTGCTCCTGTACATGTTCGATACTCCGGCCAGCCAACCGGAGCTGGGGGCGATCGAATTAAAAGCGACGCTCGCCAATTTGCAGAAAAGAACGCAGTCGAAGCAGATTCTCTGTTTGCTTGATACTGCTCCGATTAATAAACAAAAAGGCGCGGAAGATAGCGAGGAGCCGGCAGCGGCAGTTCCCGATGATGCCACCAAAATCACGCTGCAACAGATTGCCCAGGAAACCGGAACGACAATCCTCTCCAACACTGTCATCAACGGTAAATCATATCCTTCCTCAACCAAACCCTGCTCGGCATTTATAGAGCAACTCCTTGAAGGGCTGGCGGTTTCGGGCGGACAAGTCGAGTTCGATCAGGTCGCGCAATATGTCGAGAGAATGGTTCGTGAGCGAGTCGCCAATGATTTTCGCAAGCAACAAGTGCCGATATTGGCTTCGTCGGACGTCGGAGCGCCAATGCTGAAGACGATTATCTCAACCCCTGTGAAAAGCGGCACGGTAGAAAAGCACGCAAAATTCGGACATCCGCCTGACCGTGTGCCGACCGGACAGTCGAAGGTCACTACTATTAGTAGGTCTCAGACCAAAGCGGCTGCAAAGCAGAAGGAAGAGGACGACGAAGATTCCTACGACGGAGCCAACTGGTCCAACGTCGATTTTGGTGCGTATATGGACAAAATGAAGAAGGACATCCAGGCGAAGTGGAAGCCGCCCAAAGGCTTCGATGCTCAGAAGGTCGTAACCGTTTTTTCCATAAAGAAAGACGGCACCATCGCCAATGCTTCAATCGCCGATGGCAGCGGGGTCGAAGCCGTCGACAAGTCGGCCATGGAGGCTTTAGAGGCAGCTTCGCCTCTAGATCCGCTACCGGCTGGTTCGCCGCCTTACGTGCAGATGCGGTATGTGTTCGAATGGAAAGTGACCAAGAATTGAGGGTTTACAGACAATTGTGAGATGGCACTCATATCCGACTACGTATAAACCGCATTGACGGTCCCAGGTGTAGGGCGTAAGCTCATATAGTAGGGGCATATCGTAGCCCCATGGCGCTCTAGGCAGATTTATTCACACCCACTCGTGATACCACAGCCCGAAGATTAGATTTATTCAAACATTTAGTCTTGGTGGTCAGAGAACAGGAGTTCAAAAGAGAATTATGAGCAAATTCGAAGGCGGCGATAACAGTAAAAACGCAAATCAAGGTCCAGCGGAGAGCAATTCGCTGAGCGTTGAGGCGTTTTCTAAACCGTCCAAGCCCGACGAGAAAGTGACCCAGAAAGCGGAAACACCGAAGACTCTGGATCTCTCCGCATCAACCGAAAAGGCTGCGGATAAAGCTGCAGACGCTAATGAAGCCACCGAAGATAACGAGAAAGTCGAAAACTACAGACAGAAAGAAATCGACAATCAGAAGGCCATAGCTGCGGTCCCGTCGAATACGACCACTAGTATTGCGAACAAGATTACCGCTCTAAGCACACCGGAAGGCAGAAGTGTCGTCAAAGACGGAGTTCTGACTGCGTACAACGACATGCCGGAGCTGGCTAGAATGGCTGCTCACATGACGCATCCAGGAAATCCGAATCCGCCGATCGACCCAATTGCGGCGCAGGCAAACGCTTCCTGGGCGAATCATACAAAGACAATCGAAGCTATCGTTTAGGAAACTCTGGCTGGCGTCATTGGTTTCAACGTTTCGAATAAAAGGTCCCAGTACCGCAAACTGGGAAAGCCGGCTTCTAGTCGGCTTTTTGCTTCAGCAGAGCAAAATTTTTAAAACTGTTCTGAGAGGCAGCCAAGTGGGTTTCAGACGATATATGAAGCAAGTAAACAGAGAAAGCGGCTCAGGGCTTTCCAGCCATGGCATCAGTGCTAGAATAGCTGGTCGTTATATGTCCAACAGGGCGGAGCCTAGTCGTGCCTAATATCAAGTCTGCTATTAAAAGAGTCAAAACCGCGGAGCGCAATCGTCTTCGCAATCGTGCCTACAAGTCACAAATTCGCACAGTGCAATCGAGACTTGAAGAAACGCTGAAATCAGCCAACGTCAAAGATATCGATTCTCAGCTCAGCGGCTTGTATGTCGCTATAGACAAAGCTGTTGCAAAAGGTGTGTTGCACAAAAACACCGCTGCAAGAAAGAAATCGCGTTTGGCCAAGAAAGCGTTTGCAGCTAAGTCAACCGAAAAGTAAGAACTTTAGTTAGTTCTTGTTTCGTTGAGCATAATAAAGTTTCCAGTTATATTTAACGGGAGTTAGTCGCTGACTGGCTTCCGTTGACAACTTTCTACCGCCCGTATGCGGCATTCTGTGAGGCTACTTTGGAAATCAACGTGTCTTCCCGCGAGGGAGCTCTTCCGAAAAACCCGATTACCAGCTCATCCAAGATACATCTAGAAGATATACACGCACCAATTCACTTCGTCGGAATTGGCGGCATCGGGATGTCAGCGCTGGCTCGGCTTCTTCTTGCTCGTGGAAAAAAAGTGTCGGGCTCCGACAAACAAGCTTCCGAAATAACTGAAGAGCTGCAGCAGCTCGGTGCCGATATTCATATCGGGCACGGCGTCAACAACCTCGCGCACCCCGGATGTTTAGTCATATCTACTGCGATTGCCAACGACAATCCTGAATTGATTAAAGCTAAAGAATTGAAAATTCCGATCGTTCATCGCTCCGAAATGTTGTCGGAGCTGACGAGAGGTAAAAAACTAATCGGCGTTTCTGGAACACATGGAAAGACAACGACCACTGGAATGATCGCTCAGACGCTGATCGACGGCGAACTAGACCCTTCGGTAGTCGTCGGTGGTGTGTTTCCTAAGATCAAATCAAACGCCCGTCATGGCAACAACGATTACTTCGTCGCTGAAATCGACGAGAGCGATGGCACTCAAACCATCGTGCAGTCGTATATCTCAGTAGTCACCAATATTGAAACCGATCACCTGGAAAACTATCCAGGCGGTTTGAGCGACATCGTCAAGGCGATGAGAAAGTTCATCGACAATACGCAAAAGGCAGTCATACTGTGCGGCGATGACGCTAGTTGTCTGCAACTGCGCGACGACATAATCGCTTCCAGCGCATTACCGGTGGTGACATACGGTGTTCGCAAAGCCGAAAATCCGCTGGACTATTCTTTCGAATGTTCAGGTTCATTCGGAATGAAGATCTACAAGAAAGACGAATTGCTCGGTACCGTTACCATGAGCGTCCCAGGTGAGCACAACAAATACAACGCGCTCGCCTCGCTGATTATCGGTCTTGAACTCGGTATGGATTTCCAGACGATTGCCGATTCGCTAAAAACATTCACTGGCGTAAATCGAAGATTTCAACTTCTTGGTGAAGAAAAGAATATTCTCGTCGTCGATGACTATGCGCACCACCCGACGGAAGTCGATGCAACTTGCAAAGGCGCTCAGCAATACATCGCCGAAAACCGCATAAAACCTGATGGAACGAAAGCTCGACTAGTCATCCTGTTTCAACCACACCAACCCGGTCGACTGAAAAACCACTGGAACGAATTTTTAAAATGTTTTGACGACGCCGACCTTGTCTTTATATCCGACATATACATCGCAAGAGGCAAGGAGATAGCAGGAGTAACGTCAGAAGCATTCGTAAAAGACCTAAAGCACCCGAACGCTCACTACATCAAAGGATCCGTGAGCGAGTTAGCTGCGAAAGTGGTACCATACTTGCAACCATATGATTTGATCATGACCGTCGGTGCAGGTGACATTACAAGTGTTGGACCCCAAATTCTCGACCTTCTCAAACAAAGCCGCTAAAGCCATGGACGATGCAATTAATGCTCCCCTGGCCAGATTCACGACTCTGAAAATCGGCGGCGAAGCTAACAGGCTCTGTCAGCCCCATACGAAGGATGAGTTGGTCGAGCTCGTTGATGGACTCAACGCCAAGGGCGAACCGTGGTTCATCCTCGGCGGTGGATCGAATTTGCTTGTTTCGTCGGCTGGTTTCAGGGGCACCGTTATTCGCACCACCAATCTGTTGGAGATTACCAACCCAGAGCCTGGCATTCTAGTAGCCTCTGCTGGAGCCCGTCTTCCGCATATTGCAAAATTTGCGGCCAGCCTCGGGCTCTCCGGTTTGGAATTCGCAGTCGGAATCCCAGGCACCGTGGGTGGCGGCGTGATTATGAATTGCGGCGCGCATGGCAGCAGCATGTCGAATATTTTTGAGAGCGCGCTAGTTTTTGATACCACAACAAACGAGCTATTGACCTTGAACAAAGACGACATCGCCTTTGAATATCGTCGCTGCAGGCTAGATCCGGCGAAGCATGTCGTCGTCGAGGCGCGTTTCAGAATGGAACAAGGATCGCGCGAAGCGATCGAGCAAAAGACTAAAGAGAACGAGGAATACCGTTTCCGCACACAGCCGATCGGTACACCAAATGCTGGAAGTACTTTCAAAAATCCAGATCCGAAGCGAACCGCCGGTTTCCTTTTAGACCAAGCCGGTGCAAAAGAGCTTAGAGAAGGACAAGCCGGAGTCAGCAGTTTGCATGCGAATTTCGTAGTCAATCTCGGTGGTGCCACCTCAAATGAAGTCACGACTCTTCTCCGAAAAATGCAAGACCGAGTCCAGGAAAAGTTCGATGTCCACTTGTCTCCGGAATGGAAAATCCTCGGGCACTTTTCCGATTCAGAGCGAGAAGTTTGGAAAAAGAGCTAGTCTACGTTTCGTTTAATTCGTTTACGACTAATTTAGTTCTCTGACGATTCAGTCTTTTTAGCGAGCTGAATCAGTTGATTTAAATCACTCGCGTTCAGAGGTTTACTTTAAGCCAGCTCTTAGAACTGGTTGAGTATGCGCGTTTCAATGTCCAACCAAAACTTGATTCCCGACCGACACTTTCGATTCAGATTTCTACTTCCATTTGTGAATTTCGCAGATAGGAATTCTGCCCAGCGGCAAAACGCCACGAATTGACTTCGGCAGTTGGTTGTGAATACCAGCAACAATGTTTTGCATCGAGGGTTCGTAAGTGGTATCGAGCAACTTGCCAAAACCACACACGCAGCGTGAATTGGATTCACCGCCTCCGCCAGAACCGCCAGTAGAACCGCCGCCAGAACCTGCACCCGATCCGCCGGATGCCAACTCTGGCTTCCTGCCTGGCTCACCAGATTCATCGTCTTCATGTTTATGCGGCTTGGACATCGACACTCTCAATAACTGTCTGGCTTACTTTTATAACCATAGCACGCAGCTCCAGTCGGATCTTTGCTGTTGGTTACCCACATCTGAGTGCCCCAGTCATAGTGCCACCATTCGTAAGGATAATTCGCGAAACCTTCGCTCAACATTGCCCAATATAAAAGACGTCTATTTCTTCGAGCTTCGACGATGCTTGCGCCATCACGTTCTGCGACATTTCTTTCGAAATAATCGGCGTGACTGATGTCGGATACATCATCAAACACGCTTCCGAAAAATAGTTCCTGCTTAGTTTCTAGCGATCGCAATGAAAGATCGATTGCACCACCAGTGCTATGAGTCGGCCAAGTTTTAAAATCCGATTCTTTGAAGGAGCGCGGATCAGAACAATAGAAACCCGCATAATGAGCGCATTCTTCATCGCTCGGGTTATCCATAACCCGACGTGCCTGAGCAACGAAATCATCCCAAATTTCGAATTGAAGTTCTATCGGTCTAAAGCCGTCCAATAAATAGAGTTCTGCGTTGTACGCTCTCAACAGCTTGTTGATCGCCACCAATTTTTCAACAACACTTTTGCGAAGAAAAACCTTCTTGGATGCTGTTGCGAATGCTTTGTGATATGGCGCATTCAGCCCATCTTTTCGTGCGTAGATGCTTTCAAATGCCAGTCCATGATCGCCAACAAACACCAAAGGTTCAGAAGCCAGGGCATTGTCCAGTTGAATGGGAACGCCGTGATAGTCATGCGCAGATGCGGCGCCTTCCTCACGCAGTGGAATTGGTCGCTCGCGTAAGTCCTCGGATACTGCAACTCTATCGACTGACATTTGGACCTCTTTTTGAACGAAGGCGTTGGCGAATCCAGGCGGGTGCAAAAATACACACAATGTCGAAGCAATTATGCAAGCTAATTTACGGGGCAACATCAATCGAAAGCTCAGAGTTGTAGCTCGCTTGACCAGTGAATTCGAAAGGAGAATAACATATCCAATATGACTCACCGATAGACCTAACAAGGGTTTTACAGGCAATGAACGTTTGCTGTCTGAGGTAACCTTTAAGTAAGATAACCAACAAAAGCTAGTTGGCGGGCTGACCTGACCGTGTTTTTTCGCCATAATAATAGGTGTAAAAAGCGGCGCATATCCGATCAATAGCGGTTATGCAATGCGTACGAAACGCAGCGTGGCAAACACTTATGGTAGCTACTTTGACCCTTGAAACAGTGGACGGGCAGGTTCTAAACACCGAAAGAATCGGCGACACTGGACATCCACTGATCATAATGCACGGCTGGGGGCAGTCAATCGACGGCATGCGCCCTCTAGGGGAGCTGCTCGGCAAGACAGCCCAGGTGCACCTGATCGATTTGCCGGGCTTCGGAAAATCACCGCGACCATCAGAAGATTGGGATGCCATCGGATATGCCGAGTGCATACACAAATATATGGTTCAAAACGGCATCAAGAAGGCTGACGTCCTGGGACACTCCTTTGGCGGAAAAATCGCGACGCGATTGGCTAGTCGTTACCCTGATACGGTTCGCGGACTAATGCTTGTCGATGCTAGCGGTCTGAAGCGAAAGGTTGAAGGCAAAAAGAAACTGCGAGGCGACTTGCTTCGCTCGCTAAACAAGCTTCTCAAGTGGAGCGATAAAAATTTCAAGACCAATTACTTCGAAGGTTGGTTCGTTCCAAAATTTGGATCGCGCGATTATAAAAACGCTGGCGAACTTCGCAATATACTCGTGAAGACAGTCAACGAGGACACGAGCGAAGACGCGAAAAAAATCAAAAGCCCAACGTTCATTTTGTGGGGCGAATTGGACGATGAAACGCCTGTCGAAATGGCGAACCGATTCAACGAATTGATTCCCGATTCAAAACTGGTTGTACTTCCCAAGAAAGATCACTTTCCGTACTTGGGAGATGGTGTGCACCTTTGCGCTCGATACATTTTGGATTTCTTGAAGTCGCTTGATGCGAAAACAGAAAATCGAGGAGACTCCTAATTCATGGAGACGATTGCTTTATTCGTCGTCGGTGCGTTCGCAAACCTGTATTTCTATTACAGGCGCAGTCTTCGTTACCTCAAATATTTCCAACAAGAAGATTACACAGGCAAGCGGTTCCTCAATTGGTTAATTGAGAAAAAAGCATTCGATCGAAAAGGTTCAAACTTTTGCGTCGGCATGGTTTTTATCACAATGATTACTGGTTGGGTTTTCCACGCCCAGTCGGTATTGCCACTAGTTATCGTGTCAGTTCTAATTTTGATACCGCTTGCACTTGTAGCGAAGAACGAAGAAGACCCTCGTACGACCGGCAAAATCAAGCTGAAGATGACGGCTCGTTCCAAGCGAATTTACTATCTCTCGATGGCATTATATGTAGTGGCACTTGCCGCGACTAGTGTCGGATGGTATCTGTACGTGAAAAGTGCAGAACCGGAGATGCTACCCCTAGCGTTCTGGATCAATCAATTCCTGCTCATCCGTTCTCAGCCATTGTGGCTGATTCTGGCAAACAACTTATTGCAGCCTTATGAAACGGGTTTACAGGAAGGCTTTGCCAACGAAGCAAGAGCATTGATCAAGAAGCACGGACCAACAGTTATTGGTATCACCGGTAGTTATGGCAAAACCAGTACCAAGATTATCCTCAGAGAAATTCTTAGCTCCGTAGCCCCCACTTTTGTCCCGCCAGGTAGCATTAACAGCTACATGGGCGTCACCCGTGAGATTCGCGAAAAACTTCAACCGATTCACAAATACGCGGTTATCGAGATGGGCGCGTACTACATCGGCTCCATTCGTCGGATGTGCACGTTGACTCCTCCACAGGCAGCGATCATCACCGCCATCGGTATCATGCACCTCGAACGGTTCGGCGGACAGGACTCGGTAATGAAGGCCAAGTCAGAACTGGCTCAAGCTGTGCCTGCAGATGGGATTCTTGTCGTTAACGGTGATGATCCTAATTGTCGAAAAATTGCCGAAGACAATCCAAAGAAAACGGTGCTTTATTATGGATGGGACGACAATAACGGTCACTTAGACGCAAAAATCTACGACATCACCGCTACCGACAAGGGCTCGAACTTCAAAATCCGCTGGCAAGGACAAGAGTACGAAGGTTTTACACAACTGCTCGGCAAGCCACTCTTATCCAATGCACTAGCATCATTCACACTGGCATGCGCACTCGGCATAGCACCACAGACGGTGATATCCGCGATGCGGAATGTCCGCACCGAGAACAACAGACTCGAACCGGTAAAGGTTCCAATCAGCTCGTTTAAAGTTAAAGAGAACGGAAACCATCCAATCGCAACCGGCGAAGTGCTGCGACTCAACGATGCGTACAACTCCAATCCCATCGGTTTCGCCGCGGCTCTCGATGTCCTAGGGCAAGTTTCCGGCAACCGAAAAATTCTGGTAACTCCAGGCATGATTGAACTCGGCGATCGCCAGGAACAAGAAAACAAATTAGCCGCAACCAAAGCCGCAACGGTTTGCGATATGGTTTTAGTGGTCGGTGATACAAACAAGAAAGCATTGACAGAGGGCTTGAAAGAAGGCGGTCTGGACGATCAGAAGTTGCAAGAATTTGAGGACATGCATACTGCCTTGACTTACCTCTCAGGTTATTGCGAAGACGGCGATGTTGTTTTGATCGAAAATGATCTCGGAGATCTTTACGAAGGTGAGGTTTCGTTTTAACAAAACGAATGCGATTCTATAGAAACGGTTAGCAAAGGATAGATTATGAAAAACGGTGATGGTAGACGCAAAACAGTAGCGGTGATGTTCGGCGGCCGCTCAACGGAACACGAAATCTCCATCATTACGGCGCTCCAAGTTCTGGAAGCGATGGACTCCGTAAAATACCAAGCCATCCCGGTTTACATCGCACCCTCTGGTAAATGGTACACAGGCGATCCACTCTGGAAACGCGACTTTTATAAAGGTATGCCTGGAACGCTAGCTGACGCCCAAGAAGTGACACTACTACCGGTGCCTGGTGTTGGTGGACTGACAGTCATTCCGAACAAATCAAAAAAATCAGGTTTCGCACTTTTCGGCGGAAAGAAAGAAGAGAGCGATGATGTGATCCCAGTCGATATTTTTTTCCCAGCCTTCCACGGATCATTTGGTGAAGATGGCTGTATTCAGGGACTCTTGGAACTAGCCGATGCCACCTACACAGGCAGCGATATGCTCTCATCAGCTGTATCGATGAGCAAATATCACTGCAAAAAGTTTTTGGAAAGTCACGGCATTCCAGTACTGCCATCGGTTGTTCTCTCACGCGAAGGAATGACTCCAGGAGGCGACCTCACGCCGCTGCGCAATCAAGTCTTGAACACAGAAGGATTCGATAAGTTTCCATTGTTTATCAAGCCAGCCAATCTAGGATCCAGTATCGGCATCGCGAAAGCCACTGATAATGCCTCTCTTGATTCGGCAATTTTGCAGGCGTTCAAATACGACCACCAGGTAATCGTCGAGCCTTGTCTCGACAACAAATTGGAGATCAACGTTTCCGTGATGGACGACGTGGAGCCCAAAACTTCAGTTGTTGAAATTCCAGTCTCCGAAGCTGGCGGCGAACTGACATACGAAGACAAATACATCCGCTCAGGTGGTAAGAAGGGCGGACAAATCGCTCAGGGGATGGCTGGTCTCAGTCGCGTAATCGACCCGACCGACCTGGACCCAACTACTAAAGCAAACGCACAAAAATGGGCTCTGGATGCCTTCAAATACATCGGATGCGGTGGCGTTGCTCGAATCGATTTCATGCTCGATTTAAACACCAACAAACTCTACTTCAACGAGATCAATCCACTGCCGGGTTCACTAGCGTATTACTTGTGGTCGAACTCGAAGCCGTCGGTTTTGTTCACCGACCTAATCAACACGATGTTAGAGCGCGCTGTCCATCACAAACAGAAGAAATCAGCATTGGTGCGTGAAATCGGATTCCACGCACTTTTGAAGTAATTGATCACGGATCGTCTCCGGTTTAAAACTAAAGCGATCTCAACCTTGAATAGAGGTCCAATTGTTTTGCAATAAAGACGGAGATGCGAAGCTGAGCTAATACGTGACGTTTTTCACGTAATTGAACGGCTTACTGTCTCTAGAGCGCCCGCCTACCTGCCAGCGATAGCCTGAACGGCACGTTCATAATTCGAAAAAGCTGACTCGCCGATGATTGTTGAGCTAACTTGTCCGTTCGGATTTACGAACACAACGGTTGGAATCGGTCCCACTTTGTACTGGTTGATAAGAACATCGGCGCCAGGATCTTCCACATTGACAGAATTCACCTGTACTTTTGCACCATAGGTGGAAGACAGCTTAGCGACGGCATCGATCATGCCTTTACACTGGTCGGCCCAGTTTGCATAGAACGCATAGATTTTTGGTCTGCCACTGCCGATGCCACCACTCAAGGTGCTCAAAGCATTCGACGCCGCTTGACTAGGAGATATACCGAAACCAGAAAACGGAGAGGCCACCGGAGATAGTGAGTTACCTGATTGAGGGAGCAGAGACTGAGCTTCAGTGCTCATGCCCAACAAATAGTTGTTTAGTGCTCGGGCTTGTTCGCTACCGGCGCGATTAATCCGCATGGCATTCCGGAAGTAGGTTCCAGCCTTGTCTGCCTGTCCGCTCTGGAAGTATGCTCGTCCGAGCAGACTTAGAACGTTCGGATCATTTGGTCGTTGCGAGTTGATTGACTCAAGATCAGTGATGGCTCCTGCAAAATTGCCGCTATCAATCATTTGAGCTTGTGTCTCAAGACCACGAGTATTGACGAAGGACATACGACCTGCAAGTCGTCCCAATCCACCACCGAAGCCACCACCGCCGAAACCAGCACCGCCACCATAGCCACCAGCCATTCCGCTGCGACCAGGGCGATTCCGACGACCGACTTTGGCTGTCAGCCACGAATTAATCACTCTAAAGTTTTGATCTCTTGGCCCAGCTTCTTGGGTTTGTGCTTCTTCAAAAATCAAGTGTTCACCTGGAACGGCGAAAAACGATTTATCCTTCGAAGCAACTGTATTAAACAGTTCCCACGTGCCCTCGGGCTTAACAAGCTGATCTCCGTTTCCTTGAACAAACAAAACCGGCATATCAGCAACTTTCTTAGCAGCCTCGTGGTTGCTGTTCATGAAATCTTGAAACTGAATCAACTCCTGGGGAGTCAGATTTAAACGCGCGAGCGGATCGCCTTGCCACTGTGCTTTCAGCTTCTGATTCATGGTGGCTTGATTGACGATATCTTTGCCGACGTTGCTGAGATTAACACCGGTAAGCAGATTAAGGAATACTTTCACGCTTGTCTTACCCTGGTTGAAGCGCTCACCAGCAGGAACCGATGAGATCAGACCATCGACTAAATCGGGATAGAGCGAAGCGGCTCGCAATGCGATCGCACCTCCCATCGATTCACCGAGCAGATAGATTGGTTTACCAGGATTAGCAGCCCGAATGGATTCAAGCGACTGTTTGATATCCAGGAGGCACTCATCGAAATTCATTTTCGATTTGCCTTTGGAATTCATCCAAGCACCGAAGCCTCTCACGTCAATCGCATACACAGCCAACCCGCGCTTAGATTGCTCATTTCCGAAGAACTCATACGAATTACTTTGCAAACCCAAACC
>CAZRMH010000019.1:0-34812 GCA_964600935.1 uncultured Candidatus Obscuribacterales bacterium | reverse complement strand
ACTACATGAGCCCCGAGCAATGCTCCGGCGAAACCATTCACGCGACGACAGATATTTATTCGCTTGGGTGCGTTCTGTATGAATTAATTTGTGGCGTGCCACCATTCAGTGGATCGAACGCAATCGAAACTTTAGACAAGCACAAAAACGCTTCGCTCAAATCGGTTACGGAGATGCGGAAAGACTTAGCCGAAGGTAAGTTGCTTGACATTCTCCTGAATCAGATGATGGCAAAAGAACCATCTGCTCGCCTTCAAACTCCAAGGGAAGTAAAGTCTTCGATTCAAGAAATATTGCGTCGGCGGAACGGAGGAATTTTCCAACGAACCTTTAAACAAGTATGTTCGCATGGTAGCAATGCGATTAGAGGTAGAAAGTTTGCAGCGTTAGTGTTCTTTTGCATACTTTTAGCCTCTGGAGGCGCTTTCGTGGTTTCGAGGCTAATGGATAATTCTGTGAGAGTAGCACCGAATTTGGTGCCCCCTACAAAACACTTGCTGACTTGGAACACTTATGATTTGAAAGGACAGAGGCTATTCGACTCCGGAGCTTATCGCGCGGCGGAAAAACAGTTTTTGCTCGGCGTGGAGAAAGCGAAATCTGAAGTTGGAGCACGGCGAAACTTGCATTTATACACGAGTCTGCAAGAGCTCAAGATGTTGTATTACGTGCTCGACGACACGACAGGCATTGACCGAGTCGAGGGAGAGCTGGTGGAGTGCGAAGTTCCTTCCGCGAACAAGTCGTCCAATTATTCATGGGATGATCTTTTGGAGAGTACTCGAAGTGCACGGACGTCTCAGGACTTTAATCGCATAGCGGAGCAGTCCGCTGAATTGATGCTCAACGGCAATTCGATTTCCAACAAACAAAACAAGAGACTGGCTCTCGAATCAATTGCTAAAAAGTGCGCCGGCATTGATGCCGCTAAATCAGCTGTTCTTCAGCTCAACTTGCTTAGCGCATACCTTGAGATGACAGAAGGAGGAGCCATTCTCAAGCAAGGTGCATCATCCGCTTTTTCTGAGTTAACGAAAAGACAACCTGAGGAGCTGTCCCCACCAGTGGCGTGCGTGCTAATAACGTTAGGTTGCTCAGAGCCGGACCCAGGGGTTGTTGAAAGTTTTGCGGATTACGGCAGTCGATTTTTCAAATCAGCGATGTATAGATTTCATGCACAGTCTCGCCTGGCAGAGATATATAGCTTAACTGGCCGAAAAGATGCAGCGATTCAAGCTATGGAAAATTGCTTACAGAGTGCAGAGAGCGAAGTGCCTCGCAACTACTGGCACGTAGCAATTGCTCTTAAATCTCGCGCGGACTTATTTGCCGATGAGAGAAACTTCAAAGCGTCAATACCGCTGTTAGTTCGTGCGGACTCTATAGTTGAATGCACACCTTCATTCCGGAACCTTAGGATGGTGTCATCATCTGAATCCATCAAAGCAGCCTTGGCCAATGCTTACACCGGAGTTCAGAAGTATGGGAAGGCTGAGCAGATTCTTACAGAACTATTGGAGAAGAACTCGAGTTTAGCTCCTTTGTTTAAGGCCGAATTACTCTACAAGCTATCTATCGTTTACTCGCTTACAGGAAGAAGCAAGAAAGCCGAGAATTCGTTAGAGGAATCGATTGCACTTTTTGGCGAAAATCCTTCAAACAGTTCTCTTGTCCGAACTCAATTCGTCGGAGCTGTCGGATTGCTAAAGCGCATTAGGGAATAGCAATAGCGAAAAGTATGTAGTCGCATCCTATTGGCCGGCGATAACGTTTACGCCACCACCGAATGTCATTGATTTATTTCGAGTACTGGTCAGAAGGATTGAAGCGTTATTTGATGTGAAATTGTTGATTGGACCCTGGAAAGACGGTGGTCTTCCACCATACTCGGCCTTTTCTGGGGTCGTTCCGCTAACTCCGACGAACGCATTTTCAAGAGAATCCAATTGCTGAGTTCTAACATTGCTGCTTAATGAGGGCTGACCAGGTCCTTGCCCTGCGACACTAGCCCCACGAATAGCATTCAAAAATGCTTTGGAGTCGACTGTCAAAAAGATAGAACCTAAGGAAGCCCCACCAACTGCAGTGGTTTGGAGTACTGCGTTAGCACCAATCAGCATCGATGGTCCTTTCCTGCTGCCGTTAGCGATGTCTATGGCGTCAAAAGCGATGATCGAAATTCCAGGGTTTATATTCAACGCCCCACCAGTATTTTCGAGTTGAACTTTGCCACCAGTTGAGGTGATGTTTCCAGCCACATTCAAAATACTGTTTGTTCGGATTACCAAATCCTTCGTTGTTGTTGAGTTCAGTAGATTGAGAGTGGTAACAGCATTCCTTTGGATATTTACTTTTGACGCGGCGCCTGTCGCATTCACGGTTAGTTGGTTGTTGCCGGCTGAGCCGCCATTAACTCTCTTGGTGATTCGACCATTGAAACCTTCGATAATAAACGGCGCGAGAGTGCCATTACCGATATTGCCGTTCGCCGTTAGCGTGACATTTGAATTGAAACTGCTCATGAAAAGTGTATCCGTGTTTGTCGCCTGAAGGATATCTTTGCCAGCTGTGAATTTTGCATCTCTCGCTACAGTCGCCTTGCCAGTGACTTGCGCAATTGATCCAGCCGCATTTAATGTGCCCGCAGTGAGAGCACCTCCAGCGGCCAAGCTACCATCGGCGTTGTAAACAATGTTGCCGCCTGTACTAGTGGGTTGTGCCGTGGTGATCGTGAGATCACCGCCACTACCTGTGCCACCCGTTGTATTTACGACACCGACTTGGACAGCTTGTCCGAGTGGAGTTGGACCGACAATGTCATCATTCCCACCGGCTACTATTGTTACGTCGCCGTTGGTTCCCGTGCCCACCCCGCCAGTGAGTATCGTAGATGCATTGATATCGACTATGCCGCTTCCCTTGCCACCATTGTTGAAAGCATAAAATGATACATTGCCACCATTGCCGGTGCCACCAGCGGTGGGGCTGGTTATTATGTTTCCGGTACCGAACTGTATAATGCCGACGCCTGTCGACCCGGTGCCATCCAGCGTAACTGACCCTTGGGCTCCAGGTATACCCGGTAGAGTGGGTGAGTCCGAACCACCAGTGGTGCTGACAATTTTCGCTCCTGCTATGAATGTGATGTCGAAGCCGCCCGTGTTGCTGCGAGCTTCAATATCAACATTATTCAATTTTACAATTTTTCCGCTAGCGATGATTGTTAGCTTTTCGCCGACGATTAAGTCTGAACTAATCTGGATGTCGCCATTATTGTAGAAAGTTGGATCCCCAGTGAGGCATGTGGAGCCGATTTTTAGATTATCCGTCGATGCTAAAACATGCCCAGCTAGTCCGGTTTGGGAAATCGTTCCAGTAAGATTGTTTACGTCGACGTTGTTTGTTGCTTGTCCGGCGTGAAGATTCAGCTCTTTGCTGAGCAAGTCGCCGCCTGTGATGTTGTTATTGAAAGTTCCGTTGTATTCAGGAGTGCGCACGTTGATTGCGCCGTTCAGAGCTGCGATAGTGCCACCGGTATTGGTGACATTAAGAGCGGCGGTCGCAGGACCATCAATATTGACGTTGCCTTTTGCTGCGGCGATATTTCCAGAGTTGTTGAGGTTTGGAGCGGATATGTTCACTGACTCCGCTGCGGAAACTGTTCCACTATTCGTGACCGAATTTCCGCCAAGCAAAGTCAAATCGCCGCTTGAGGTAATCGAACCGTAGTTGGATAGATCGCCTCTAGCATCGAGAGTCAGGTCGACTCTTGCGGCGCTTGAATTGCGAAGTGCTTCCGGGCGAACGGAGGTGATGGTTGCGCCTTCGTTGTTCGTAATGTCCTGAGCTCGAATCGCTCCGCCGCGCACTGCGTTTGAAGTCGAGAGTGCGACTACTGTGCCGTAGTTGTTCAGGTCACCGGTGAGTCTGAAATCTGAGCGTTTGCTGAAGTCACCGTAAGTGGTGACGCCGGATGCTACTGTCAAACTAGCCGCGCGCATTGGATCGTTGTCGGCTGTTATCTGAGTTAAATCTACTGAGCCACCACTGGCAATGCCTGATTGGTCGATAAGTAATTGTTGTCCGGAGTTCGAGCTAAGTGCTTGTTTAATTGCGATGTACTCAGCTGCAGTGGCTTTCGAACCAGCGGCGAAAGTCTGTTTCTCATTGCCAACGGTGATTTCGACGGAACCTACCGACTTGAACAGGTTTTCGCCTAGAACAATGTTTTTGTCAGCTGAAGACAAATCCAGCGCTACGCCGCTTCGAAGGCGAACAACATCATCGCCAATCTGCTGCATGCCGCCGCGGAGAAGTTTGGCTTCGCGATGATTGATGCGGTTTGCGACATTGTCGTTAAGTATTACGTGGTGGGGATTGGCTGCGTTTATCGAATCAACTTTCGGAGTGATGTGAAGCGGTTGCGATGCGCCACCAGTGGAGCGACCATTGTAGGTGGCTCGGAAGAGTTGTCGTATTTCTCTGCGGTCGAGATTAGAGTTTTGCTCGCGAAACTCTCTAAATGTCGGATGGTCGTGCTCCGCCATAGCGGGCTGCATCGCGCCGCCGAGTAGCAGTGAGCCGCACATCAGGATTGAGAATCTGCCGAAACCTTGTTGTTTCTGACCATTCGAAGTTTTACCGAGTCTCCGAGTTGAATCAAATTTCATACGATCCTCTACCTGTCTTTCTAAAATCTTGCTGAAAACGCATGGGCGCGCTGAAAGGTGGCCTTCCAGTGGAGTCAAATTCTACTATGATTTCAGCGCTAAACGATATAGATGTAATTAGATTAGAAACTCTACGGGAAGCGTTACTCGCGCCAGATGTCATGAGTGTTTGGTAGCTCTATTTTGTCGCTCCATTCTGGAGTACATTTCAATTTGCCTAAAACGGTATGTTGTACTCTTGTTGGGGTGTGCCGCTTGCCAGGCACTGATTTCTCACCACCACAAGGTTGATATTCTCCTGCCGGCCGCGAAACCACTATCGATAATAATCATCCTGATAATTGCATTGTTAGTTCGCTTGCCGTGGATTTTTGCTGTGCCTATGGTCGAAGCGCCTGATGAATTTGCCCACTACTGGGTAACAAAGTTTTTGGTGACACATCTAGCTTTGCCTTCGTCAGCTGAAATAGCGCAAGGTGGTGCGTCGGCTGTCTATGGTTCGTTGCCGCAATTGGGTTATTTGCCCCACGCCATCTTCGCTGGTGTCCTGCCGATGTTCGACATCTCTTTGAGTGAGAGATTCGGCAGTGTGCTAATGGGTTTAATAACGATTTTTGTATCGTATAGGATCGGCAGAATTTTTTACCCGAACGACAACTTTCGAAGTTTGGCTCTGCCTCTATGTTTGACGGTGCATCCGCAATTTGTTTTTGTAAATAGTTATTGTAATAACGATTCCACAATGGTGGCACTTGCATCCACACTGCTATTAATCTGTATCAATATGATCGTGCGCGAACCGACTCTGCGTCAGGTTTCGTTAGCAGGGGTGGTTTGTGGTTTTATTGTTCTTAGCAAATACTCTGGTCTCACTCTGATACCAGTTGTGTGTGTGTCGCTCATAACGGCATCATGGATTCACGGTCTCAGATTGCCCGAAATTGCAATTCGATTTTTGACCCTGGGACTCAGTACTGGTCTAGTGATAGCGCCTTGTTTCATTCGAAACTATCTGGTTTTTGACAGCGACATTCTTGGAACTCACACGATGAGAAAAACCTGGAGTGAGGTGTACAAGCGCTCAACTGAAACGCAAAATCTCTGGCAGGTTTTGAAACAAAAACTATGGTGGCAGCAGTTATTTACTAGCTTCTGGGCGGTTTTCGGATATCAGAGTAGATACTTGCCGAATGTTTTTTATGGTGGTTTTCTCGCGTTTATTACGGCCGCCGTGGTCGGGGGAATTTCAAAAATTAATCATGAATTCCGTGATCATGCAGACAAGTGTTCGTTTCGACTGCCACTAGAACAACGTTCGCAATTTAAACGAATAGCCGCATGGTTGAGCGTTGTTCTTTCTGTTCTGTTCAATTTTTTGGGGCTGATTTATGCCGCAGTTCAAAACCTGGGTGGACCCCAAGGACGATACCTTTTCGCTAGCGAAATTCCCATTATGCTGATTATTATGGGTGGATTGTGGTCCTTGTCGAACAGGTGGGGACGTTGGTTTATAGGCGCTTTCGTTGCGTGGAATGCAATTACTCTCGTTTATTCGTTTGTGATGATGTACAACCTGTTTGGTTTTCGATTGAAACCGTTTTAAAGAATTGCTTTGGCACCAGAGTTAGATTTTGCTTTGAACGCAAGAGCTTTTGCTGTTCGAGTTGGAACGACTGCTTCAGGCGTTTAAGGTATCGACTAGAGTTCAGATGATGCCGGGATTCCGTCGCGTCGTTTTTTTGCGATGGCTCTGCTGACCCATACCAGCGCAACTATAAAATTCACGATCGGGATGAGCGCGATTAGATTGATTAGTGTAATCCAGATTGCAATTGGAAGTTTTTCTCGCCACGCCATTATGGTTGGAATGAAGAATGTCGTCGCGCTTAAAACGAGGGCAAGCAATGCCACTACTAACATGACGATGTTTGCGACTGACAAATTAGATGCGAGTGTTGGAGATATTATTCCAGTCAAAATCGCGTAAACAGCACAGGTGACGGCGGCTCCCAAAATCTTTAGGGAGTAGCCTGGCGCTTTGCAAACGTGTGGAATCCAGCAAGAAACAAGAGAAATTATGGCTGCAGCAAAGCAGATCATTTGAGAAACATTCGAGTAGATGTTCAAAATCTCTTCAGGAGTGAGAGCAATATCCATTTTTAGAGGGTCTCGAGAAAGTTGAATAACTATAGTACGCGACTTTTGATCCTCTGGCGATCTTGACGATTGGAGTGGAAAGGCATAAGGCAATTAAGGTCGCAAAATCTCGACGACAAGAGAATCGAGTGGAATGGATAGGGTTCGGAAAAGCAGATCAAAAAAAAATGCACCCCGGTGAAACCAGGGTGCAAAGGTTTTGTTCGACCGACGATCTATCTTAAACGGCGACTGAGAGAAGCTCGTTCATTTTGTCGATGTTTTCGCGAATTGACTCAGCGGACTTCTTCAACTCTGCTGATTCTTCGTCTGTGAGCTTGATGTCTACAACTTTCTTGAGACCATCGCGTCCGAGAACGCAAGGCAAGCCGATATAGACATCTTTCAAGCCGTAGTGTCCATCAGCCAATGCTGCGCATGGGATCAAACGGTTTTTGTCTCTAAGAATCGCTTCAACCATTTGAGCAACCGATGCTCCTGGTGCGTAGTAGGCGCTTCCGGACTTGAGCAGTTTAACGATTTCTGCTCCACCGTCGCGAGTACGAGCGACCATTGCATCGATCTTGTCTTTAGGAAGGAGCTCTGAGAGTGGGATTCCGTTGACAGTTGCGAAGCGGGTGAGTGGAACCATCAAGTCGCCGTGTCCGCCGAGTACCATGGCTCGGACGTCTTCGACGGAGTAGCCGGTTTCAGCTGCGATGAAGTGTTGGAATCTGGCACTGTCGAGAACGCCAGCCATGCCGATTACTTTATGCTGTGGCAGCTTGGTGGTCTTCCATGTGAGATAAGTCATGACGTCTAGCGGATTGCTGACGACGATGAAAATCGCATCTGGAGAGTATTTGATTGCTTGCGAAGCAACTTCCTTAACGATGTTGGCGTTAATTTTGAGAAGGTCATCCCGCGTCATGCCTGGCTTTCTGGCGACTCCAGCGGTAATTACAACGATGTCGGAGCCCTTGGTGGCTTCGTATGTGTTTGAACCTTCAATTTTTCTGTCGTGATAATGGATAGGCGAAGCTTCCATCAAATCGAGTCCTTTGCCCTGCGGCAAACCCTCAACGACGTCGACCAGCATGACATCTGCTAAATTCTTTTCAGCGATGTACTGCGCTGCTGTTGCTCCAACGTTGCCTGCTCCAACTACGGTGACCTTACTCACGGTGCGAACCTCCACAAAATATAGCGGCGAAGGTGGGTAGATTAGCATGTGATCCGGCAAAGCCCTGTGAGCTTAAGCATTCATTCGTTCTGTTGTTGCTGAAAGTGTAGTCCCCATCGCCAGCCTTTTAATTTTTAGGTAAAAACGGGAATATCAATTACTGGTGAAAAGCCCGTGGACGATTCGCCTATCATCATTTATGCTGATGATTAGATGTTCCCGGCTGAGGGAACTCGCTGGATAAGGAGTCGTCTACGATAGTTGCAGATCAATTTATTGGTCGCTGAGTGCTCGGAAGAGACGCAGAATTATTGCGAGATGAGGGTGTTGGCCAGGTGCTAAATAAGATGCGAAACTCAAATCCTTTTGTATTTGCCTTGACGGCAGTATTAATGGGGCTTGTGTGCGCTTCCGCGGGCCTCGCGCAAGAGGAGCCGCTGCTGAAGCCGGACGTTGCTAAGCTCGATGTATTGCCCAAGAAGGAACCCCTTAAAGGTGGCGTGGAGCACAACTTTAAGGGCGGCGACGAAAAGGCCAAGAAAAAGAAGAAGCTCAAGGCCTCGGCTGGGGCTGCTGGGTATCAACCGAAATCGCGGCTCGGAGCCTCTCTTGATAACAATAGATTTAATTCGCAGATCGATGAGTCGCGCCTCGAGGCTCAAGCTGAGCGTTCCATTGGAATTATTGGCGTTCGCTTTGTTTCGACCAACGGCTATCCTCCGGTTATAAACACCGTGTTTCCAGGTACACCGGCGGCGACTGCCGGAGTAGTGCCAAACGACCTGATCGTAGCTGTCGACGGTGTTCCTACGTCCGGTTTAACCCGCGATGAGTGTTACGACCTGATTATTGGAACGCCGAATACCCCGGTGACGTTATCACTTCGTCGTGGTCATAACTTCTTCGTTCGCACGATGAACCGCATGGACCTGAACGAGATGACCGATCCGCGCGTTCGAAACGCTTACATGTATCACCTCTAAAAACGCAAGTCGATCTGTTGACAGCGCCGTATAAGGTACTGGTTTTAAACATCTGCTAAACTTTTGGCATGAAACTATGTTTTGATGCCACTAGATTCGGTGGCGGGCTTGATGGAGCAATTTTGCTGGCCGCCGAAAGAGGGCTGGCTTCCGTTGAGTATTGTTTCGATGAATTCGCAACCAAAGGCGTGCAAGAAGTAAAGGGAAAAGAGAAGACCTATCTTGAACGAGTAGCCAGGCTGTCATCGAAAAACAACGTCGCTGTTTCCTGCTTGAGTCTCGACTATGAGCACGTCCCAGGTGATAAAGCATCCCACAAAAAATTTGTCGGAATGTTGTCCAAGTTATTGGAAGTGGCGACCGTTCTCAAATGCCCTCGCGTAGGATTTTTCCTTGCTCCTGGTGAAGACGACGGCTGGAAAGAAAAATTCGAAAAGGAGTACGCGGAGATTTTGCCTCTGTTCCAAGAGCGCGAAATTGGATTGCTTCTGAGAACGTCAACTCCGTTAAATCATCGCGGTGTTTCACTTAAGCGTTGGCGCGCAATGGAGCCTCAAGATTGGCGAGATTTGATTTCCGGTTGTCCGGATTTGTCATTGAGCTTTTCTCCCGGGGACTGTCTCTGGTCTGGCATCGACTATTTGCAGATTCTCGCTCCACTCACACCAATCATCGAACACATTGAAGCAAACGATGTGGAAATTCTGCGTACGCTTTTGAAAGACAGCGGTACCTTCGGACCGCTATGGTGGCGGTATCGACAAATCGGCAAAGGGCAGGTCGACTGGGGGCAGTTTATCGACGCACTTAAGCTGTACGATTTTAAGGGAACATTTTCGATTCATCTCGACGACGAGTTTATCGCCACTGATGACATCTCCATGTCTGACGCGCTGGACGAGTGTCTTCACAAGCTGAGACCGTTCGTAAGAGACTAATCGCCTAGCTCTGTTTTGTTGATGTGGTTGTGCGTGTCCAGCTGTTGTTGTTGCATTCACTGGAGTTTTTTTAAGAAATTAAACGACTAGAACGAGAGGATGGATTTTATGATCGGCGAAAAACAAAAACTCTCTCTCTACATGCATACCCACTGGGATCGTGAGTGGTATTGGGCTTTTGAGCGGTATCGCACTGCCTTAGTCACTGCTATGAAGTTGATTGTCAAAGCACTGGAAGATAACGAGCTTCCGAGTTTTCATCTTGATGGTCAGGTTTGTGCGCTCGATGATTTCTTGGAGCTGGAGCCATCTTACGAGGAGCGAATTAAGAAGCTAGCCGCCAAGAATAAACTGTCAATTGGACCGTGGTATGTTCTTGCCGATCAAATGCTTGTCAGTGGTGAGAGTTTGATTCGAAATCTTGAAGTCGGAATGGCTCATACTCGGCGTTACGGCAAACCGATGATGGTTGGTTATTGTCCTGATACGTTCGGGCACAGTCAAGATTTGCCAAGAATTTTAAAAGGTTTCGGTATCGAAAACGCTGTCGTCTGGCGTGGTGCGCCTGAGTTAGGTTCGGGTCCTGAATTCTCCTGGAAGAGTCCTGATGGTAGTGAAGTAATTGCGCTGCTCCTGGCAAAGGGTTATCACCAGACGCTTTTCCACGAAGCAGAAGGCTCCGTTGATGATGAACGTATTGATGTAATCGTGGAAAATTTATTGCCGTGGTTGGGTTTAAGGTGGGATAAAGAAACTGGAGCTATCGTTGAAAACCCCGATGGCTCCCTCGTCTATTCTCGGCATGCGTTGGGCTGCTTAGTTCCGGTTGGTGGCGATCATCAGAAGCCGCCAGCCAACCTTACTGCGATTATAAAGAAAGTTGAGGCGCGCATTGCGGCACTACTCAAGCCAACGGCAGGTCGTAAGGACGCTAAAATCTCGTCGATTGATTTAGATCCGGTACAGCTGCAAGACTACCTTAAGATGGTGGCGCAGGCGGTGCAGAAACCGGCAGTACCACTTCGACTGATTGAAGGTGAGCTTCGAGAAAACAGTAGCGCTCTGGCTCATGGTGCGGCTTACATGTTGCCCGGAATTTTATCGACCAGACTTTATTTGAAACGAGCGAATCGAGTCTTGGAACATCGTTTGTCACGAATCAGTGAACCGTTGTATTCTTTGATGTCGCTATCAGGACTATCGAAATATCCGGCTTCCGAACTGGACAACTGCTGGCGATACATGCTCAAGAATCATCCTCACGATAGTATGTGTGGCTGCAGCGTTGACGATGTGCATCGTGAAATGATGACACGATTCGCGTCCGTCCATCAGGTACTTGATGTGCTCGATCAAAGAGTTCGTCAGGATGTTCTGGTTCCAGGTGTCCATGAGTGGTCGCACGATCGCCTCAAGAAACCTAAAGTAGATTCGAAAAAAACGAGTCGTGCTAGTGAGGGCAAGAGGCTAGAGAACGCAGGCTTCGGACGTGGTTCCACTGGTCTAGCGGATCCGGATGTTCCACTGTCGGGATTGGCGGTGTTCAATTTGTCGCTCGATAAAGTTTGCTCGCCGGTCAAAGTTACGCTCGCTATTCCGTCAAAATATTTTGATAACTCGAAGGGCAGCTCGAGTGTCGTTGCAAATGCATTTGCCGATCAGTTGAAGAGCGACTCTGGAGCAAATCAGTTCGCAGTAGCAGTCGCTGAGCGTTCCTCAACGCAGACTGCCGAGACCGAGAGTAAATCAACTATTGAGGCAGAAAATCTGCGTTTCAGTGAGGAGGAAATTCAGATTGCGGCTTCTCGATACCTCGCTGATATTGGTGGTGACAAATCGAACTTCCAAATTGACTTTGTGAAATTCGAAACGGAACTATTCGGAGAAACTTGCGGCGTCCCTCTGTACAAGGATGTGCACTTCGTCGAATGTTGGATGTGGTCTGGGAGCGTTGCGCCTTTTGGTGTGAAACTTATCGACTTCAAAAACAAGGTTGCGTCATCTAGTAATTCGGTAGGTCAGCTGGTCAATAAAATAGTGCAGGGAGCAGTGGGTTTTTCAGCCGAAGAGTTCCCAGATTTGAGCGTCAAGGCCCCAAACGAAATGAGTTTCGAGCTCGCAGCCAATTCACAATCGACGGATGGGGCGTCTGAGGGGCCGACTCCAGAAGGTTCGGAAACCGCGAGTGAACTTCAGGATGTAATGGATGTAACTGTGAGTCCATCGAATATTTCAAACGGAATATTTGACGTCAGTGTTGCCGTTGATGGAAGGCTTACGGTTACTGCTATTAATGCGCAAGGCACGATCGAACAATATGAACTCGAGCATAAGCTTCAAGATGTAGCTGATGCGGGCGACTCGTACAATTTCGATCCGATTAAAGACGACACACCAGTTGTTGCTGCGTTTCAGTCATGTGCGGTCGGCAAATCTGGGCCGCTAGTCGGTTCATTGATTCTCACCTACAAGATAGCAATACCCTCAAAAGTTTTAGAACCGCTGACGGGCTCATCTCCGACAGTTGATGCCGGTGTCAAAGACTTAAATTCGTTTGTCAGGTCTTCGGAAACTGTTGAACACGAGATAGTCACAAAGATTTCGTTGAAACGTGGTGAGCCGATTCTGTTTTTTGAAACCTCATGGCTCAACAAGTCTCTAGATCACCGGCTAGAGGTGGTCTTTAAAACTGGGGCTCCTGTCAAGGTTACCTGGTCTGAAAATCACTTCAGTCTTGTGGAGCGAAAAGTTAGTGAGCACCAAGTCATGCTGCCTGCGGAAAAATACACAGAATCTCCGCTTGATCGTTTTCCTTGTCAGCGCTTTTTCGTAGCCAACGGTCAGGGTTTTTTCAATCTGGGATTACCCGAGTATGGCGTGGCAGGTGACTCAGTTTCGATTACGATTTTACGTGCAATCTCAATGTTGTCTCGGAAGCGACTCCTGACTCGAGGCGGCGGCGCTGGACCGTACATGCCGGTTCCCGAGGGGAACTGTATCGGCGAGAACGTGGCAACTTACGGGTGGGCACCGCTGGCAGTGGCAGGCCTACACCCAGCACTTCCGTCCAACCAGTCCAAAGCTCTACTCGATGACTCAAGTAGAGCCAATGCCTATCGCCTTGCGGAACGATTTGAGGGCGCACTTTGGGCAACGCCGTTGACGGCTGAATCGGAATCTGTCCTTCAATCAGTTTCCGCTGTGACGCTCGACAATGCTCGAATTCGCGGCGTTGCGGCTTATTCGAACGATCGAGGCAAATCAATCCTGCTGCGTCTTTTAAATACCGCCATGACTAGTCAGGACGCCGTTTTATCGCTCGGTAAGTCGATTGCATCCGTCGAGCGAGTCGATTTAGCAGGGCAGAAGCAGAGCGTGCTGGCGATGAAAGACGTTGGTTCGTTAAAACTCACATTTGGATCAAACGAGTTGATTACCCTGAGGATTCACCCGAAGGTATGACCTTCGCCGGTCCTTAATATTTAGCGGTTCTGCAAAATCGGATGATAAAAACTGCGCGAAGTGGCGGTTCTGACTGTAAGTTTCCGCTCATTGCTGGCTTTTCGTAGCAAAATTGTTAATCTGTATATTAGTGAGTGAAACGGTGGTACAGATCAAAAACGGCTTCCTTTTTGGGGAAGAAGTCTTTTAAACGAAGAGCGGAGACTAGAGCTAAATGTCGGTAATCAAATCAGGACGATCCGGAAAAAATTCCGTCGGAGCAATTTCGTTGATCGTCATGTGCGCGGGATTGGTTTACCAGCCAGCATTTGCGGACAAGCCGGATCCGAACTCGCCGCTCACCAAGGAGCAACAAAAAGCACTCCGCAAAGCTGCATCGTATGCGAAAAAGGGGCGCGGCGATAAGGCTAGTCCAGCATTTAACGACATTCTCGCTACGTGTACCGACTTGCCTAAATGCATTGCTGTTGCAGCCGCCACCGAGGACTACGGTCATTCCACGGTTGACGCTCGAAAAGCGATCATGGCAAAGGCGCTCCAGATGTGCAGAACGCACGACGACTACATTCTTGTGGCAATGAAGTCTCGTCAGTATGAATGCTTCGAAGTTACCCGTGAAGCGATTCAACATCTGATCAGTGTGTCTGAAACGATCGAACAGTTGACTGATTTAGCCCGAAAAGCAATAGAAGTTTCATTGACGGATGTCGCCCATCTCGCGATGGAAAAGGAATATGCGCTGGTTAAAACTGTGCCTGAAGCGATTGAATATGCCAACCAAACTGGTTTGATGGGTTTCGTCGATTTGCAGCGAAAAGTAGTCAAAGAATTGATTGACGACGAGAATAATACTCACCAGCTTTGTCTGATTCTAAGAAGAATTGAGCCATTCAAGTTGAAGGACATGAACCGATACCTTCTGAAGAAGGCTCTGGATCAGGCTGGCAGTACGGATGATTTTTCTGACATCTGGGAGGCCGCCAGACGTTTAGGACAGAAGGACATTTTCGATGTCGCTGCGTTCCGTGGAAAGAAAATGATGTTGATGAAGCGAATTCAGGGTGACCGTGCCGCGCACTCTCAGCGTGTCGAAGAATGGAAGCAAGGTCAAGACTCCAGTCAGCAAAAGATCCAGACTCAAATGCAATCACCGATGGGCGATGGTGGTCCGCCAAGCGGCTTCTGAGGATCGAGCTTCTCTTCGATGGATCGCATTCATGAGGTAGCATTCATGCAAGTTTTGCTTGGCAACTTGTACAATCTGGCGTCTTAACCGGCTATTGGATAGCGAGAGTCTCTTACGAGATCGTCTCGAGCGTGTCGGCGGAAATTGGTGCGGATGTAGTCTCCACACCACCTGAGCATTCCCGCAGCAAGGAAACCGCCATGTCGTCTTCCGTGATGGTTACTCAGAGATCTACACAAGAGTCGGACGTGTTCGTGGAAAACCAAGAACGGCCGCGCACGTTCATGAAGCAGCCATTGTTGATCGCAGCCGGTGTATCGGTTTCGGGAGCGCTTTGTTTCGTTGCACCTACGGTACTGGGCTGCTTGCTGGCGATCGCCGCAGTGATTATTGGTTTTTATCTGTTCGATCAACTTCTGGTTGTCGTAAGAGAGTTGGTTAATAAAGCTATTCATAGGCAAAGTGTCAAACCTCCTGCCAGTTTGTTTGTGTTTGGAGTGATACTTTCAGTGCTGTGTACAGCAATCGGTTTTTTCTGGAAGCCAGGTACTGCCAATGTTTCGGCAGTGCCGTTCAGAGCTATTTGGACGGTGATTTCAATTGCTGGACATTTTGCATGTCTGGGAGCATTGGCGTTTTCGGTGAGTGTGATTCAGGTTGCTCCAAAATTCCGCGATTCAAGCGGATAACCTTGAGAGATTTGGACCGCAGGACGAAGAGGCATAGGAGTTGCTTGAGAGGGATGAGCTTTCAAACGTTTCGTCCCGCGGGTCCAGTTCGCACGCGAGTACAAGCTGAATCTCCCCATCATCAGCTCGAGTCGCAGCACGCTCTCATTAACTAGAACGAAATTCCGAGTCAAAAAGTTCAATGGTTTTCCGATTTATTTTTCGAAAATTGCGTAATCGCTTTGTGGGCTTGAAAAATTTTTTTTTGAACGATCAAATCCACCGCCGAAACGCTGGCAGGGCTTGACGCTTTGGCGTGTTTCGCCAATATCAAATTAAGACGAAATGGCTCAATAAGATTAGCTGACGCAGTCTTTCATTGACAACGCGATTATTGATATCGTGTGCAGGAACCCTTTATGGAATACCCGAGATGACCGAGCCGTTTTTAAAACCCGGAGCGACCGATGTAGTCCCGCTGTCAGATGAAGAAGCGGTGACTAAAGTCATCTTTCTGGCTGTGGAAAATCTCTGGGAAGCTGTCAATGAATTGACCCGCTTGCGCCAAACACATAAGGAACACTATCTCGTCACGATATTCGGCTCAGCGCGAATTGAGCCTGGAAGTGTTCATTATGAGCGCGTCAAAAAATTGGCTTTCGAATTGACCAGTATGGGATGCGGAATAATTACCGGTGGTGGACCCGGATTGATGCAGGCCGCCAACGAGGGCGCCTCGATCACGGGTCTTGATGCCGTTCAGCGCTCGATCGGAATTCGCGTTGATTTGCCTTTTGAATCTGACGCGAACCCCTTTGTTGGTAAGGTTTACCAGCACAAAACATTTTTTTCGCGATTACACCAGTTTATGATTATGTCGGATGCCTTTATCGTTGTGCCGGGCGGAATCGGCACTATGCTTGAGCTTTCGATGGTTTGGCAGCTTTTGCAGGTTCGAAAACTTTACGACACGCCGCTAATTTTGGTTGGTGAAATGTGGGAAGAGTTGATTGAGTGGTCACGGAAGCACATGATCCATGGCGATGCCGCAATGGCGAAACCTGTGGATATGGAAATTCCAATTTGTGTGAAGCACTCTCAGGATGCGGTGAACATCGTTCGAGAGCACCGCGCAAAATGGCTAAAGGCCCATGGACGCACTGACGTCTAGGCTCTCCAGCTCTCGGCTTTAGAAGGTTTTGAAAAAAGATGTTGCGCTGACGGCCACATTCTGGGTTTGTCTGTAAACTTAGATTTGGTGCTCTTGTTGACGACTAGGATGGTTTGCCTGAAACTTGCAGAAAGGCTGGTGTTGATAAGTTCAAAGTCGTTACACAGAGGTGTGAGACTGGTTTTTCCGGGAATGAAATAAATATGGAACCAAATGCAGTCGTTCATCGAGGCATGAGGTAAACCGCTCGAAGCGAGCTTCGGCAGCGGAGAGTTTCACGGAAGAGAGTTTCCGTCCGAGACATTTTGAAAGTGTTTTGAAAAGGGGTATTCATGAATAAATCGAAGAAAGCCTGGCTAGCGGCTCTCAGTGTTGCACTCTTTGCGATTATTGCCATGGCTGCATGCGGAATTTTCAGTCCCAAGTTCATAAACAGATTGCCTGATGAAACCGCAAACATGCGCACGCTACCGGATTACGAACTCGACAGAATTCTCCGGGAGTCACCAGAATCTGTTCTTCGAATTACTTGCTTCAAGGGACTTAGAAAAGTCGTCGCCGACGTAGAACCGCTTGGACCCGCTCTCGTGGACTACCCCAACACCACGAAACTTTTGAAAGAAGCTCAAGCCGTAAAAGTTCTATGCGAAATTAATGATGTCTCCATCGGCCGAATCGATCACGTCGTCAAAACACTTCACTGGTCATTCTGGGCTCTGTTCGCCGCTTTCGGTGGGGGAATCGGAGCAATTCTCTGGTATTCCGGAGCATTCAAGAGATTAGAAATCGGATTCCCTGGCAATGACTCGGTCCGCCCTGTCAGTGAAGGTGGAAGCGCAGATGCTGGTGAGCGCCGTACCTTTGACGATGTTGCCGGCTGCGATGAAGCGATTGCAAAACTCAGACGCGTCGCCCGCTGGCTCAAATCGCCAGGTCTTTACGAAGATTTCGGTGCAAAAATTCCACGCGGCATTCTTGCTGTTGGACCGCCCGGAACTGGAAAGACCCTTCTTGCCCGCGCCTTGGCTGGTGAAGTCGATGCCAATTTCTTCTCGGTGAGTGGCTCTCACTTTGTCGAAATGTTCGTCGGTGTCGGCGCAAAGCGTGTCCGCAAGCTGTTTCAAGCCGCTATCAGCGAGCACGAACGCACTGGCAAACCATCAATTATTTTTATTGACGAGATCGACGCGATCGGTAAGAAACGCGGACAAGGTCAGTCTGGTGCCGATTCGGAGCGCGAGCAAACGCTCAACCAGTTGCTCGTTTGTATGCAAGGTTTCGAACAACAGAAAGGTATCATCGTCATGGGTGCGACCAACATGGTCGAAAGTCTCGACGAAGCATTGAAACGTCCAGGTCGTTTCGACTACCAGGTCAGCGTTGATTTGCCGGATACCGAAGGTCGCGAAAAAATCTTCTCAATTCACACTCGCAACATGAAATTGGCAGCCAACGTTCGTCTCCGCGATCTCGCAGTTCGCACACCGCAATTCTCCGGAGCTGACATCGAGCAGGCTTGCAACGAAGCTGCTATCGCAGCTGCTGACCGCCTCGAGTTGAGACTGGCTGGCGCAACCAAGGCTGAAATTGATGCTGCTGAGAAAACCATTGCGCTTGAAGATTTTGATATCGGTATCGACTACGTTCAATTCGGTGACCCGCTTCTGTCCCGCGCCAAATCCATGTCTCAGCATGACAAACGCAATACAGCCTTCCACGAAGCAGGGCACTGCGCCGTCCAACAAGCCCTCCAGGGTTATGGTGCTGACCCGATCACCAAGGTCACCATAGAGCCTAGAACCAAGTCGCTCGGCTCCATGCAAAGCCACTCTGATGGCGACCGCTACTGCTACAACGAAGACCAACTGCGCGCCAGAATTATGGCCGCAATGGGCGGACGCCTGGCGCAAGAGTATTTCCTCAACACCAGAGATACGGGCGCTCAGAATGACTTTGAACAAGCGACACGCTTGGCCAGACTGATGGTATCGGATTTTGGGATGTCGAAACTTGGACCGCTGCATGTTCGACAGGATGCGCATGGTACCAATATCGGTGCCAAGTTGGCAGACGAAATGGACGATGAATATCGTCGCATCGTTCAAGAATGCTACGACAGAGCGCGTGAACTCATCGTTCAGAACGAGCGCAGAATCGAACGAATCGCCGAAGCTCTTCTTGCAGAGCAAACGATTCTCGCGGAACGCTTCCAAGATCTCTGGTTCGATGGCGAGCCCAGACCGGCATCAGCTGTAACCCTTGATGATGACGGAAACAAAATCTCGGTCGACACTCCAATCATCGTCGAAACCTGCAGCCCAGTTCAAGACATCATCATCGATCCTGCGATGAACAGCAGCCCGACTAGTGAAGTCTAACCTGCTATCGTCCTAAAAAACAAAATGCCGCGAGTCGAACAGATTCGCGGCATTTCGTTTCAGTTGCGCTGTTTCGAAACGACCGGCCGTTCGGGCGAATAGTGTTTAGTCAAGACAACGACTTGGGATGCGAGAGAACTAGAAAGTCAGGTTCGCATTTGCGGGCTGATGTGATGCAGGTTTCTACAACGTGCGTAAGCAGGGGGGAGACTGACGACATGCCTCGTTCTTGTGCGTGTTCGATCACTTTCAAGATAAGAGCAGGTTTTGAATTGCGCTTCGCTGCTGACTTTACGATTGAATGGGTGTTGTCGTGGCGCGTGATGTGGGGACCGGCAGCTTTTTTATAAACTTCGAGGAAGCCGTGTTTGCAGAGGTGGTGCTCGATGTCGAGTTCTCGCATAGAAGAGATTCGCGAGTCGAATGGATGTCCGTCTAGAAACCTGCGAGCAATCTCAACGTAGTGTTGTCCAGCTTGATCGCCATCTGAAATTAGATGCCACTCAATTCCCAGATCGTGAGCCAGTTTGATTAGAGGTTCAAGTCCGCATTGCGCGAACTCGACACAGCGTACTCCTTCTGACTTGAAGTCGTAACCGAGGATGTGAGCCATCTCTGGAAGAAGCCAGCCCTCGGATTCTCCTTCTACAAAAAGCCAGCAGCGATTCATGATCGCGTCTGCTCGGTTAAGACGCAGGTGATATCCAATTCTCCGGATGTCATCTATAGTTAAACTATTACTGCCAACTGAAAAAACTTCCAGGCCATGCCTGCGTCGAACGACTCGTCGAAGTGATTTGAGCGGAATCGACGCAAGCAGATCGTCTGAATTGGTGACGATCAATTTTTGAACGGGCATCTGTGCAAGCAAGTCCCAGAGGCAGCCGAGCGCAATTGGATGTAAATTGGTTTCTAAATTCTCGGCGGCAATTATTGGTTGCGCCTCTTCCGGAAGTTCTATCGTGCCGCGCGATTCCAGAAGCGTTCCGACAATAGCTAGCAGTGCCACCACCTGGTGCAGATCTCCGAAACGTGAGAGTCGAGCACCGTTCTCGACAAACGGAGTGAAATGCGTTGCTGTTTCGCGAATCTCGTTTACCAGCAACTGGTAGCGCGCAATTCGTCCGACGTCTGCAAGTGCAAAACGACTTGCCATTTGCGATAAAGCTTCTATCGCACCGGAAAGCTCTTCTCTTGTCAGTCTATCTGGTTGTGAGAGCGCTTTTTTGTAAACTGAAATGATGTGCCGCTCGCCGTCCGTCATCGATTTAGGCTCACCGCTGGCAGTGGCTTCCAGTTTTGCAGGAGGCGCGCTCTGTCCTTGAGCACTCGTTTCGATCCCAGTCTTCGCTTCGCCCTTAGAGATAAGCGAGGAGATTCCATCTGTTTTTGCGTCGTGCCAACGAAGGGCGATGACTGGGCAAAGAGTGCGTAACGCCGACAAACATTTCTCTACATCCACACCGAATATGGGAGTCCGATCGGGTTTCAAAAACGTGCAGAATGACTCGATATCGGATTCTTCTGCCTCTGTGTCTTTGGGCTCAGTTCGGAGCGCGTCAATCTGCAGAGCAATTTCCTGACGACCATCACGCCATTGACCGATGACAGTCTTTAAACCGGCGTATGCTTTCGAAGACCACTCCTTTGGAGTGCTTTCGCGAAACGTCAGGACGATTGAAAGCCTTCGCGCTTGTGGCTCGTCTTGCCCGGGTGGAACGTGGAAATCTTCAATCTTGAATTCTGGGAGAAGTGCTTGGTTCGCTGGTGGGGAAAGGCAAATTTGCAGAGCCTCGATCAGGCTTGACTTGCCAAATCCGCCTTCGCCGAATACCGCTGTAATCACATCAAGTTTGAGAGAGAGGCTTCGGATGCCTCTGAAGTTTTCAATCTCGATTAATCGCAGGTGCATTTTTTTCTACTGGTTGCGTTCGTGAATTATGTCACAGGATGAGAAGCGAAACGAGAATAAGGCATCCCGTTTCAGACAGCTCAACGACGGCGCCATAAGTGTCGCCTGTATGGCCGTTCAAATGTGATGCTAGCCAGTGCGACGCAATCAATCCTGATAGAAGCGTGAATGCCACCACAGGTAACAGGGTGTTTAAACCGACGAACACTGCAACCACTGCCGAAACAAAGATGGGCAGAAGCATTCCAAGAATCAGATCCCCAGGCAGCCTGGTTGTATCGTGCCAAACTTTCCCTTTTCCGAATTCTTTCGCGTATGGAAAGCGGGCGATTGCATACAGTTCGCACCACCTACCCCAAGCCGGGGCAATCGCTAAGACTCCTAGCAGAAGAAGCGGTTGGCAAGCGAGGGTGGCGAGCGTCGAACATTTGAGTATGAGTACAGCCATTCCGGTCAGCGCCCCGAAGTTTCCAACGCGACTATCCATCATGATTTCAAGCATTCGTTCTCGATTGCGATGGGAAAAAACGCCATCGGCGGTGTCCATTAAGCCATCGAAATGCAGTCCTCCGGTCAGGCAAAGCCAGGTGATGGCGAGCAGGGGACCGGTCACCATATTTGGTGCATGAATTTTAAAAACCAGCAACGCCGCCATACCGACGAGAATCGCTCCGATTAGCAAACCGGCGGCGGGTAGATACTTTGCTAAACCTGCTAACTGAGCCGTTTCATCATATTCAGGCGGGCTACCTTGAGAACTCTCCGAATCGGACTTACTCTGGAAACTATGCCCTTCAGTTCCGTTCTGAAAGAATTTTGGATCGAGTTTAATCGGTAACGACGTGACGTACGAAAGAGTAATCAGGAAACGTCGAAACACTCCCATGACTACCTCGAGTTTGGAACTTCAGCGCTGTATTCCCCTCGCTGTGGGAATTGAGCACAATTGCAGCAAACTAGAAGGGCGCGTTTCTCATCATAATACTCGACAGCACTTTGCACTTGTCTGAGTATTTCCGGATCCGATTCCAGGTTCCAAGCTACTTCCAGAATTTGTGGAATGGCTTCCTCCGGCGTTATATCTGGAATGTGTCCATCGCGCTCGGTCCATGGGAAGTTTAAATTGTTAGTGAAGCGAGCCACTATATCTGGTACCACAGGCAACGCGTCTGTTTTCGTCAATCCAAAAGCAAAGATGCTGCGATTCGGCATGTTGCCAACGAATACATGGTGTGGGCCGATAATGTCGGTTGCCCAGTCCATAACCAGAAGGGCTCGGTCGGGGCGATCAGGACCCTTGTAGCTATCGAGTTGTGTATCGAACAAACGAGCCAGAACTGCGGCTAGAGGACGCGAGTTCGGATTGTAAAACTCAACCGCTTCCGGAACAATGCTCAATCCTTCTAAGACGCCTTTCAAAATCACCAGAGTCGCTGCGATTGAGCGGTAAGTTTCGACAGCAGGCTGACTGGGCGGATTCTTCAGTGGCGATGCGAGTGGTGAAAGTGCGATCGCGTTTGCCACATTCGATGTTTCATTGGGCTGAAGTTGAATCGTTCCATATAAGGCATAGAGCCAATCGCGGTCATTGAAGGATTTTTTCTTTTGCAATTTTTCAAGACGTTTTATGACGATTTCACGGTGGTGAAGTTCATGTTTCTCTTCTTCAGTAGTCGCGAGCTTGCGCAGCTCGACAACCGATTCTTTGGCTTCTTTCAGTTTCCTTGATAAGGCATAGCAAACCGAGATGTTTAGTGTCGTGTCAAAATCATTTTCTTCTTTGCGGGCGATTCGAAAATGCTGCACTGCATCCTCGTATTTGCTTGTCGCCATAAGGGCGAAGCCCAGTTCGTAGTTTAATGTCGAATCGAACGGTTGAGCTGCCAGGCAGGCTGAAAGAAGCATAATCGCCAGTTCGTAATTTCGACTATCAATCAGATGATAACCGGCTTCGAAAGCGGCTTCTGGATGTCTATCCAATTTACTTTCGTCGTCATCGGCTGCAATCAGCGCCTCCTTCAAACGAGTTAGCGACTGCGCGGACTCCGCGCGGTTGGCCTGATCCATCAGGTTGGCACACAGCTCAACGGCATCACTGTCGTTTGGGTTGGCCAGCCAGTAGGTTCTCAAAGCTACCATGGAGGCGTCCAGATCACCCTCTTCTAGCAGAGCGCGCGCCTTGGTCAAAGTTGCTTCGTCGTTGTCTTCCTTAGAAGTGCCGGGTCGCAATTGATTTCCTTTCGATAAACCCTGACACTTGACACGTCAGGCGAGTCGAACAACAGTGGACATTTTAGGACATGTGCCGGCCGGTCGGACATTGCGCGATTCTCATGTGAATCATTGTATGTGCCTTGTTACATCGCGAGCTGACGATCACGCCGATCACACCGGCTTTCGGTTAAAATCACCGAACTGTCCTCAGGCGCCAATTGGAAGCGCCAGGCTTGATTCAGGGGGTATTTGGCGTGAGCACGCAACGCAAGACCATCATCGCCGGCAACTGGAAGATGAACAAGACCGCCAGTCAGGGCAAAGAACTTGCCACCGGTATAGTAAACGGAGCCAAAGGCAAATCCGATTTGCCTGAAATCGTTCTCTGTCCTCCATTCACGCTTCTGCAAGAAGTGATTGAAGCAACCAAAGGAACCCCGGTCAAAGTCGGCGCCCAGAACATGGACTACCGTGACGAAGGTGCTTACACGGGCGAAGTTTCGCCAGTTATGCTTGTCGCGCTCGGCGTCACGCATGTTCTTATCGGACACTCGGAGCGTCGTCAGTACTTCGGCGAAACCAACAGCACTGTCAACCTTCGTCTGAAAGCCGCTCTGAAACATGATTTAGTTCCGGTTGTTTGCGTTGGCGAAACGCTTGATGAGCGCGAAGATGGGCTCACTGACGCGGTTGTTCGTCGTCAAGTTTCTGCCGCACTCGCCGACATCGATGAGAGCGACCTGGAAACCATCGTATTTGCATACGAACCGGTCTGGGCAATTGGTACGGGCAAAAATTGCGAGGCGCCAGAAGCTGACCGAGTTTGCGGTCTGATCAGAGCGACGGTCAATGAGTTTTATAGTCGCGCCGATGGCGCTGCAAAACCTTCTAAGTCAACTGCTGGAGACACGATTCCAGTGCTTTACGGTGGCAGTGTCAAAGCTAGCAACGTCGATGAGCAGCTCGCGTTGCCCAACATCGATGGCTCGCTCGTCGGCGGCGCCAGTTTGACCGATAAGGATTTCCTGCCAATCATTGAAGCTGGAGTTAAACGCGTGAAGTTGACGCCTTCGAAGGCCTAGTTCAGCGTAAATCCGAATCCGAAAGGGCATTATATTGAGGTCCGCCTCAAAGTAGTGTGGTTTTCGTCTGATGAAAGTAGCGTTGATTGCAATGAGTGGAACACCACTGCGCGATCATCGTGTGCGTGAAATTCTCGCAGGCAGTCACAGTTTGCAGGCGCGATTGAATGCAGTCGCATCACTGCCAAGTTTGGCTCTATTGACTGTGGCTGCGGTTATTGGCGACTCGGCGGAAGTTTCATACTTTCAATGTCCGAGTTTCGAAACCTGGAAAGATCCCGATGAGAACTTCGATCTCGTTGCGATCTCAAGTTACAGCGCTCAGATTGATGAGGCGTATCGACTAGCTGAAAGGTTTAAAACAAAAGGCGTTCCTGTCGTTCTCGGTGGACCGCACGTTAGCATGTTGCCGCAGGAGACTCTAGCTCTTGGGCATATCGCCTGCGTTGGCGAAGCCGAAGTTGTGTGGAAGCAAATCATCGACGACGCGAAAAACGGCGTTCTTAAGCCACTCTACGGTTCGCTCGATCAAGTTTGTGATTTAACTCAATCGCCTGTTCCGGCATTCGATTTGCTTGACCCTCAGCTGTTTAAAAGAATTCCTATTCAAACGAGTCGCGGCTGTCCACATCGATGTGAGTTTTGTGCAGCATCCGTTCTTCTCAGCCCGAGCTATCGCCAAAAGTCTATTCATCAGGTCTTAAACGAAATTGATTTTGTCTTAAAACGATGGAAGCATCCGTTTATTGAATTTGTCGATGACAATGCGTTGAGCGATCGCGCATACTGGAAAGCGCTTTTGAAGGACCTTCGCGAGCGAAAAATCAGATGGTTCGCCGAGTGCGATATTTCAATCGGTCAAGATCTGGAACTTCTTCGTTTTATGCAAGAGAGTGGTTGCCGTGAGGTCTTAATCGGCTTGGAATCACCAACTCGAGGAACGCTAGCCGGAGTGGAGCTGAAGAATAATTGGAAGCATCGAATGCAATCTACTTACATCGATTCGATCGCGCGTATTCAAGAAACCGGTATTCGAGTGATTGGCTGTCTGATGTTGGGTTTAGATCAGCAAACTTCAGATTGCGTTGATGACATCAAAGAATTCGTTGATCGATCGAATTTGTTCGACGTTCAACTGACATTACAAACCGCATTCCCGGGAACTCCGTTCTACAAGCGCCTTGAGCTAGCCAATCGTTTACAGCAAAACAACGATTGGAAAAAGTGTACGCTGTTTGACTTGAATATTGTTCCAGCTGAGTCTAATAGCGATGACCTCACCACAAGTTTTCACAACCTGATGAAAGAGCTTCATTCCAACGGTGCTTCGAGAGAACGACGTCGTCGATTCAATTCCAACTTGCGCAAAAATAGGACAGCAAAAATATGAAGTGGTTTATTCGCTGCTGCCGTTTGCAGCTAAAAATTCTCACTCTCACTGCCACTAAAGAGGATCTTCTGTCGCTCGATAAGGATGCTTTGTTGTGGGGTTTGTTGATGGTCTGGTTGGCTGGTATCGGTCGATTCTGGGACGACCCGACTGCAGAGTTGTTTCAAAGATCAGGCTTGCCATCTCTGATTTACATCTGGGTTCTTGCACTCTTTCTCTGGATTTTTATTCTGTTTTTGCGTCCGAAAAATTGGTCTTATCTGCGATTGGTCACGTTTATTTCAATGACCGGGATGCCCGCTTTTTTGTACGCTATCCCACTTGAAAAAATGATGAGTGAATACGAAGCCGCAGACGGCAACGCAATGTTGTTGATTATTGTGGCGTGCTGGCGTGTGCTTATGCTTGCCAATTATTTGATCAGAGTGACTGGTTTAAATATTTTTTGCGTGACTGTGGCTCTGCTTTTACCGTTGATGACAATCGTCGATATTTTGATTACTACTGGAACGCTTGAAGAGACCGTCGACGCCATGGGTGGAATGCGATTGGTATGTCTTGTGCCGATCGATGAAGCATCTGCTTTAGCCAAGTATGACAAGGACATGGAGGCCAGTTTCGACTTAGTTGTGGATGGTAAACCATTCACCCTCGGCAGACCGAGGTACACCAATAATCACGGTCGACGCCATCTGGTTTTTTACTATTACGGCAACTATAACCGCGAAAACAATGTTATTCCTGATGGATTCAAGCAGATAGACGCCGGCGATCCTGAGTATCTGTCACCAGCTCCACTTCTTGCTTTTCTTTCGCCACTGCGCGACTTTTGTTTTCTGGGTTGGTTACCGATGTTCGGCTGTTTTGTAATTGCAGTTATTTACGGTTGGATTTTCAAACCTAAGATTAAAAAGCAGCTCGGTTCCAAGCACCCCGATCCTGCTCCATTGGAAACTACTATTGATAAGACCTCAAGTGCATCGAGCGGTAGTCAATCGCCATTGTCTTCGGAAAACAACAGCCCAAACGAATCTTTGTCTTCGTCATCGACTAACGACTCATTCCAATCGCCATCAGCAAGCTCGAATCCTTCGGAGGCATCTCTCGAGCCGCCGTCAAGCGATACATAGATGTCAAATTTTTCTAATCAATATCTGCCGTTCAGTAAGAATATTTTTGGCAACAAATTTACTTAGTTGTTGGTCGAAGCCGCGATTCGTTTATAATGCATAGCTGACCACCAGCATGGAGAGGTGTCAGAGTGGTCTATCGTGCAGTCCTGGAAAGACTGTCTGCTGAAAGGCAGCGAGGGTTCGAATCCCTCCCTCTCCGGTTTATTTAATCGAACCGTTTTTTAAAACTGGTGACCAGTCATGGATGAATCAGCAGTGGGCGGCAAGCCGCCTAAACGACTGAAGTCATGAGGCGGTTCGATGAGCGGACGACAGGACCAAGCGCGGTGCGCGCGCAGAGCGAGATCAAATGGACCACTTTACTGAAAAACTCAATGAGATTGAGCAGACCTTTTTGCAATTAGAAGGTCAGATGGCTGATCCTGCAATCATTTCTGATCAGGAGAAATTGACATCGCTGGCGCGCACCAGAAGCAAGATGCTTCCGACAATTGAAACCTATCAGGAGTTTCGAGCGGTCAACGAAGCCATCGTTGAAGCGCAGGAATTGCTGAAAGGGAAGATTGCAGAAGACGAGCGGGTTTACTATCAATCGGAACTCGAAACCGGTCGCGCTCGAGTCGAGGAATTGGCGGAAAAACTGCGAATACTTCTGTTGCCAACCGACCCTCTCGACGACAAAGAAATCATGGTTGAAATTCGTGCTGGCGCAGGCGGCGATGAAGCGTCGCTTTTCGCGGGCGATTTATTCAATATGTACACTCGTTATGCCAACCGTTTGAAATGGCCATGGCTAGTAGAAAGCAGTCACATCGGTGAACTCGGCGGTTTCAAGGAAGTCATCTTCAGTATAAAAGTCGAAGGCGCTTACAGCAAATTCAAGTTCGAGTCCGGAGTTCATCGCGTTCAACGCGTCCCGGAAACCGAAGCGCAAGGTCGTGTTCACACTTCCACAGCGACAGTCGCCGTGATGCCTGAAGCAGAAGAAGTCGACGTCGAACTTTATGACAAAGATTTGGAAATCACGACGATGCGCTCAGGCGGCGCTGGTGGACAGAACGTCAACAAGGTTGAAACTGCCGTTCGAATCGTACACATCCCGTCGGGAATTATGGTGGCATGTTCTGAAGAGCGCAGTCAGCTTCAGAACAAAGAACGCGCCAAGCAAATTCTGCGAAACAAGCTCTACAAGATCAAAATGGAAGAGCAGATGAAAGAGATCTACGACCAGCGTAAATCGCAGGTCGGAACAGGTGATCGCTCCGAGAAGATTCGCACATACAACTTCAAAGATAATCGGGTAACCGATCATAGACTCAACCAAAACTTTCCGTTGATCAAAATTCTGGAAGGCGATCTTGACGATTTGATTCAAGCCAGCACTCTTGAAGAACAGCAACAACGCTTGCTTGAAGCTACCGGACTTTCAAACAGTTAATTTTGATGCGTCACGTTTTACGCCAGCCAGCGCACTACGTTCTGAGAATGTGGACGTCGCTATTTTTTTGCAGACCGTCTGCTGAGGGCGGAAACCTCGGCTTATTCACGATTGCGAGCAGTCGCATTCGCGAAGCACAGGTTCGCAAATGACTCTTGTGCGCGGCAACGACCTGGGGACGGTTAAACGCGAAATCGTGACGAAGTTGATTTCCTTCGGAATCGAAGAGAGCGAGGCCAGTGCTGAGGCTACCATAATGGTTGAGCACGTTTTGGAGATCAGACCTGCTCAACAATTACTGTCTATGAGAACTAAACCAAGCGATCAGCAGTTGGCGCAACTTGATACCATAATTGGTGCTAGAGCGCGACGAGTTCCCATTCAGTACATTTTGGGAGAAGCTTATTTCATGGGCCTAAAGCTCAAGATCAGATCCGGCGTTTTTATTCCTCGACCTGATACGGAAACTCTCGTTGAGGTAACTGCTGCAAATTTGAAGAAACTATTTCCTGACCAGCCCATCTCTATGTTGGAAATCGGCATAGGCAGCGGTGCTATATCAGTTTCGCTTCTGCACTTGATGGACAATTTGAGTGTGGTGGCAGTCGATGTTTCAACTGATGCTCTGGAATTAGCGGCAGAAAATGCAAAGGCTCACAAGGTCGATTCGCGTCTGGTGCTAAAGCGGGAATCGCAATGGTGGACCGTAGGACGAGGCTTTAACGCATTGATTTCTAATCCGCCGTACATACCCAGGCACCAGGCTCCGACGTTGCAGAAGGAAGTGGCGGATTATGAACCCGATCTCGCGTTGTACGGTATGGACGAGGATGGTCTGGGCTACTACCGGCAGATCGGACAATTGGCAATTGAAGTTTTGAACCCTGAATGCGGTTTCGTCGCAGTCGAAGTGGGTGATGGACAGGCTCAGGACGTTCGAAAAATTTTCGAGCAAAACGGTTTTTCGACTGTCGAATTGCACAACGACCTCTGTCAAATTCCTCGCGTGGTTTGCGGTTTGCGTCTCCGTAAGTAGGTTCGAATCGATCGATCGGTAAATGATGTTGCATATACGAACTACGGAAAGTCGGTTCTGCTGCGATGGTGCGATTGGTGCGAGTGTGGGTGCTGCGGCGTATATCGAATGTGGTGCCATCAGAAAAACCTTGCCAATACAGAGCTAGCTGTTAGAATGGGATAACGAGCGTGTTTTTAGAGGACCCCGAATGCAAGATGGCATTCTAAAAGCGATATCCGCAGACGGTAAGGTCCGGGCGGTAATTGCCACCACCACGCAAGTCGTCGAAACCGCGCGCCAGAAGCATGGTCTATCTTTCACTGCCACAGCCGCACTGGGTCGAGCACTCACAGCCGGACTACTGCTCGCGCGGATCGTTTTGAGAGACGGGCAGGTCACACTAAAATTTCAAGGCAATGGGCCGCTTGGAAGAGTCTTTGTAGATGCGTCGCCGAAAGGCACGGTACGGGGTTTTGTCGACAATCCGGAAGTTGATTTGCCGCTCAATTCTCTGGGGAATTTCGATGTCGGTCAAGCGATTGGCACCACTGGATATTTGCACGTAAACGTCGATCAGGGCTACGGGCGGCCGTATAGCTCCACTGTAGAGCTAGCCAGTGGTGAGGTCGGCGAAGACGTCAATCGTTATCTCGTCACGTCGGACCAGGCTGGGTCGATTGTCGTGGTAGGCACCCACCTGTCTAAGACCGGCGTGGAGGCTGCCGGCGGGCTGATAGTTCAACTTTTACCGGACCATACGGAAGAGACCATCTGCCAGATTGAAAACAACATCACGACCTTCGGTACGTTCACTTTTCTGATGCGCCGCGGAATGAGTTTGGAAAATATACTCAAACGCGTTTTGAGCGGTTTTGAGATTCGTGCGTTGACCGAAGTGGAACCGGTTTCGTTCCACTGCAAATGCAGCAGCGAGAGATTCGTCGAGGCTCTGAAGATTTTGCCGAAAAGTGACCTGATTTCCATGGCGGAAGAGGATGGCCAGGCTGAGGGGAGATGTCATTTTTGCAACGAATTCTACTACGTAGGCAAAGATCGTCTGCTTGACTTGGCTGGGCAATAATTTGTTTTACTGAAATTTAGGAAAAAGATTCATTGGATATCGATCACTCCTTTGAATGCAGTCAATTTTTTTTGAGACTTGTCAATCGGAGGTCCGAGGTTTTCAAACGCCGATAAAACGGGACGAATGTCTCAAAAATTTTCAAAAAGATTATCGAAATATCAAAAGTAAAGTAGTCGATAAATTTCAATCTAAATTTCTGAAAAATTCAAAACAATTGGAAAAATCGAGCAGGTCGACAAGTGCCAGTTTAAATACGTCAAAAGGACGGACCTTAAGAAGATCCGCCCATAGCGACCTGGTCGCTTAGTTTTGAAGTCGACTCTGCTTAGAGCGCGCGGGCGATTTTGCCGCGTTTCAAGCACGAAGTGCAAACCTTCATACGCTGAATCGTGTTATTGATTCGGGCGCGAACTGATTGCAAATTGGGGAGCCAACGCCGCTTGTTATGCGGGTTATAGTGTGATCGGAGGAAGGTGTAGTTTCGACCTACAATTGGTCCTTTTCCGCAGACATCACAACGCTTAGCCATTTGAAGCCTTCCACTTTGTTGATTGACTAGATACCATTCCGCAGATGCTGAAGGGCATCTATGCGGGCTCGATAGCTCCGTCCGATAACGCGTGACGGGTTTCTCGAGTACGCCTGTCTTCGTCGAGCTTGTAGCCGACAAATTTCCAGACAAAGAGCGCATTGTAGCAGCGCCGGCAGTCCGTCCGTAGTAATTATTGTCAAATGTAATGGTTATAGAGAACAATTAGACACAATAATCCCCCAATATCCAGTCTGGCGTGGTAGTCTGTTTTTGGGGGAAACACGAATGGTTGGCGTTGTCAGGCAATCGGATTTAGCTGTTCCCAAGGGGAATTGGCTGGTCCTCTCCCATCTGTGGCTATTTAGTAATTCGATTTAAATTGATGATAAAACATCACTACTAAAGGCCTCTAAATCGTGGTATCAATTCAGTGGGTGCAGCACTGCCGCTTGATTTCTCTTCGGTAGGAAAGCGAGACGATAGTGAAATACTTAGGGATCTGTTGAATACATGGCACTCGTAAATTACGCGGCTCGAGAGATCAACTGCAAAATCGTTTACTATGGCACCGGTCTTGGTGGCAAAACGACTAATTTGAAATACATTCACAGCCAGCTCGCACCAACGACTCGCGGCGAATTGATTTCTCTGGCAACTGAAACAGAAAGAACACTCTTCTTCGATTTCCTCCCCCTGGATCTCGGTAGTGTTCAAGGTTTCAAAACTAGATTTTCGCTCTATACGGTACCCGGTCAGGTTGAATACAACGCTAGCCGTAAGCTTATTTTGAACGGAGTCGACGGTATCATCTTCGTCGCTGACTCAGACGTTATGCGCAGCAAAGACAACATTGATTCGCTGCAAAACATGATTGAAAACTTGGCTGAGTACAGCCTCACGCTCGACAACATTCCTTGGGTTCTTCAATACAACAAACGCGACCTTGCCAACGCAATGCCGATTGAACGTATGGAACGAGAACTCAACAACAGGCAAGTTCCGAGTTTCGAAGCCGTTGGTTCTGAAGGTCTCGGCGTGTTTGCCACGCTTAAAGCAATCAGTAAACTGATTCTCAACAGACTTCAGTAATTACAACTCCGAATCCAATAGTTTGATACCGTCGAGAGTAGCTCCAGTGGCGTCATCAGCCATGGTGTGCAGATATATGCCCGATTCGTGTGATATGAGGAGTTTGGGTTTAGCTTTTTGCAGCCTCTGCTCACCGGCTGGTGTTATTTTGCTGGGAATTCCAACTATCAACTTCTTCAGTTTTGACATTTTCTGAAAATGGGGAATTGAGCGGTCGGTAATTCCGTCGTTGTGCGTGATGGACAATTTCTGAATCGAACTGCCCACCAGGCCGATTGTGCCATTGTCGGTGATGCCGCAACCATCGGCATTCAGCTCAACGAGCTCAGGTCCTTTGCATAAGGTGCGAAATCCAATGTCGCCAATCGCGATATGACTGACGCTCAGTCTGTTTAAATGCTCAAAGCGGCTCAGCATCAACAGGTCGCTCTGTGTAACTCCGGGCATGGCATCTATCTCGAGTGATATGAGCCGCGGCACTTTGCTCAAGCTCTTCAGGCAGTCCGAAGTGGTGGAGGTTTTGACAATTGATATTCGGTTTATAGTCTTAGACTGGCAGAGGTAGTCGATTCCTTTGTTGGTGACTTTGGTCGCGGTCAGATTGATGCCCTTCAATTGGGGCATTTTTGAAACGACTTTGCACTCCCTGTCGCTAAACGTTGTGTGCGGTACGTTCAGATTGATCACCGGTCGATTGAAAAGCTCAGGCAGCCCGCTCCAATCGATCCTCTGTGGCTCATTGTCAAACATGATCGTGCTGGGGCGCGTAATCGCCTTAGCGAGGTCTCTGAACCCCTGTCGGTCTATGTCTTCTCCCTCTAACCTGATAAACTCGCCCGTCCGCCAAATTCTATATTTTTTTGCGGAAGTGTGCGGAGGAGGAGGCAAACTCATTTGTTTTTTGGGAGGCGCTATCTTTTCGTCGACTTCGCCGCCTACGCTTTTCTTGCCAGTCAGAGCAATGGTAATTCCGGCTGTCAGTAAAAGTGTCACCACTAGTGGTGCAAAGAGTAAATTTCGTTTTTTGTTTTCATCAAAACTGGAGAGGGCTTCTGTCACGGAAACATTGTTTTCATAAGGCTCTTCTTCATTCAGGAGAGTGTCATCGTCGTTCTCTGAAATAACGGATTCGTTTCGTTTGAACTCGAGCACCTGGTAGGCACCGAGTTTGGTGGCTCCGAAATCGAGTATCCGATCTTTTTCAGGATCGTCAATTTTGCTGAGGATTCTCGCTTCGTTTTGAAATTCGATCAATCGTTGGTCTGACATTGAGTGCAGAACCTTGACCGCCACTAGTTTGTCCAAGACCAGGTCTTTGCATACATAAAAGCCTTCGGTAGCCCCCTCGGATATAACTTTTAATGGTTTATATCTTTCGAGCGGAAACAACTTCGGGTTGAGTTCGATATTTTCGTCACCAATCTCATCTTCAAACTGTGACATGACTGCCGTCTGATTAGCAATCTGAGGTGGAGACTCGAGCCACGCCGGTTTGTCGCAGGCGCAGAGGTCGTGTCGAAAAATAAATTGTGTGAACGAGCCCACCCGTCCTTCTCTAATCTGTGTGCCACAGTTACTGCAAAAATTGATGGTTTTGCGTTGTTCTTCGGTTGGTTTTACGACGTCGCAGCGGCAGCAGGTAATCCATTCCGTCAGGCTGCCCTTACTCTGAGAGTACTTCGGTCTTTTGCATTTGTTGCAACTATTCTGCATTTTAATTTTCGCCGGTTGTTGGATTGGCTATCTCTTCGGCTGCGGAGCTAAAGAAATTCGGATCAAGCTCTTTAAAGTCTTGAATACCGTCATTTACGGCATCCTGAATTTTCGAACGAACGAGTTGACCGTGGCCTATTTTGAGAGCCGGCTTTGCTGCCTGCAAGTGTTTCTTGCCTTCCGGAGTAATTTTGGCTTGTGGACCAATCACTAGTTTTGTCAGCTTTGGCATTCTACTCAAATAAGGAATGATTTTATCAGTGACGCCTGGATCCGAGAGGGTTAGCATCTGAAGCTGTGATTTTTCTAGATCCTTAGCGCCACTGTCAGTGATACCGCAGTTGCTTACATTTAAGTAGGAAAGGGGGCGTAACTGGCATAACAGTTTTAGTCCTTCGTTGCCGATTTTGACGTTACCGATATCCAGCCGGGTCAGAAAGGGCTGGTCTTTGAGGTTTCGCAGATCGCTGAAGTGTTTGAGCGGGAGGTTATTAATTTCCAGAGTCACGAAACCTGGATTTTTATTCAAATAATTCAAACAGTCGGTGGTTGCTTTTGTGGATGACAGTTGAACCTGGATAAGTGTCTTCGACTGAGAGAGGCTTTGGACACCGATATCTGTGACATTAGTAAATCGCGCGTCCAACTTTATCAGTTTTGGAAATGATGCGACGATTTCGCATTCCCTGTCACCAAAATTAGTTCCTTGGACCATGAGGCTGTGGATTGGAACATCTTTTAGGAGACGAAGACCAGTCCAATCGACCTTCTTTGGATCGTTTTCAAACAGTAACGATGTTCTGAGTGTTTCTCGCTTGCGAGCGAGCTCCTTAAATGCCCCAAGCGTAATATCCTCTCCGGAAATTTGAACGCTGCTGCCGTTGCAAAAGATTTTGTAGGTTTTATCATCGTCGATTTTAGGATGGCTGGTCAACGCTGAGACTGCTGGTTTAACTTCGTCTGTTTTAGGGAGCGACAGGACATAAGTGAGTGTGATGATTAAACCAATTGCGATTGGCAGAGCTGCCATTTTCGTTAACTGCGCGTTCGACTTTTTTGCAAACTTCCTATTGATTTGAGCCTGCTCTGTATGCGGGTTTTCGAGCTGTGGAATCAATTTTAAGTTCGGCTTGCTGTCAACGGCGCTGAACGACGATGACAGTGCTTGCAAAAGCTCTTCCGTGTTTTGATAACGATCGTCAGGAGCCTTTGATAAACAAACTGAGACGATGGTCTGCATGGATTCCGGAATTTCTGCATCGGTTACATCTGACATCAGGGGCGGTGTTTCCGTCGCATGTTTTGTTAGAATCTCTAACGCGGTCTCGCCTTCGAAGACCGGGTGTCCAGTGAGCGACTCGAACAGAACGCATCCCATTGAGTAGATTTCTGAACGTGCATCGTATACCAGTCCCAGCATTTGGTCGGGCGG
>CAZRMH010000018.1:0-36101 GCA_964600935.1 uncultured Candidatus Obscuribacterales bacterium | reverse complement strand
AGACGTTCAGTCCGAGCTGATCCGGTGCGAACAGCTCGTTGAGCAACTTCTCCCGAGCATCAGTCGAGAGCTCGTTGATCATAAAGCATGCCGCATCAGTGAAGGCGCCGCCGAAGCCCAGGACATCCTGATACTTCTTGGTGCCGTCGATGGTGATGGTGTCGTCTACGCTTTTGGCAGTAGTGTTCCAGGACGCAGGCCGTTGTTCAATCATGCCCTTATCGGAACTCGTCACGAAGACCTGAATGCTGCTGCGAGCGCGTGCAGCGGATGTCGGCGATCCGGACCGGCTTTGCGACTGAGCTCTAGCTTCGCCACCGCGAATGTAGAAAGTCACCCAGAGTAAAATCACCAGTCCTACGATCAAAAATTTGTTCAGCATTTTTGGTTTTCCTCATCCAAGTCGTTCTCGAGGCTGACGACCTGGTCAATGCTAACCGCTTGGCTAACATGTTTGAGTGTTGCAGGCTCAAATTGGCGACGCGCAATGATGAACGCCTGCAGCGTTGCATCCGCACCCAGTTCAGCCCACCATCTCCAAGTTACTCAAGACCCCATATCGAAGGCGGCAGCCGACCCGCAGCGAGAGTGCGCGAGCGTTGACGGCTAGAAGCTGGCTGATATAGGCGCTGGAATGACTTAGAGTCGGGGGTGGTGAACTAATAATTCAGGGTAAACGTCGCGGGTATTCTGCTCAATAGTTCTGAGAGTATTTGTTTAAACGTTACATAGTGATGTCTATATCGAGTACTTAAAAGTGAGTATTGATGCTGTTTTGGTAAAGCTCCCCGAAAATGTCTTACTTCTCCAGTAAGCGATTGTAAATCGAACAGAACTTAGCGCGAGCATAACGATGGTTAAACGCATCTGGCATCGGTTTTAAAACGACAAGGAATAGTAGGTTGGGGCTTAGTTGAAGAACTGCCAAATCCCTTGCGGAATTAAGCAGTTCTTCGGGTACCGTCGATTGGAGCCTGACGCTGCCAATCGAACGCAGTCAACAGAAACTTCTCCCAAGCATGGGATCAGTCTTTAGAGCTGCGCTTGCGGTGTGATTCGCCAGAAGAGAGTTCCGGCTTTTACGCTTCCTTGAACACGATGCCGATCGTAACCAGCATGTTCAGAAAAGCATTGATCATGAAGAAGGCCAGCCACTGATTGTCCACAGCGTAGTTGGCGCAAGTGAACGAAGCAATGGTGATCACCATCGCGATGCAACCGCGAACGCGATCGCCCACGCTGGCTAGCCCGCTTTTGTTGGGTTCGAACATCGGAGTCATAACTAGGCTCCTTTCTGGTTAACGTTAACGGGCGAGATGTCGAGAACGAGATTCTTGGGATCCACCTTGGACGGATGCGCCGCGGTGAATTCTTTCCAGCCGGGGCTGAGAATAGTCTCTTCCTCATGGAGCTTGGCGACGAGAGCCTCCAGGCGCTCGCGGTCGACCGTCACGATGTGCATGGCCATGGCGTAGCAATCGTTGACGATTCGGCGCCATTCGTCGTCGATTTCGTCGGCGAGTTTGGGACCGTAGTTGCTGACCGGACCCGAGCCCATACCACGCATGCCGGTTGAACCACCGCGTCCGACCGAGATGAATCCGACGCGCGACATGCCCCAGAGTGTCACCATGCGGTGAGCCATCTGGCTTGCCTGCTCGAAGTCGTTGCAAGCGCCCGTGTCCATCTTGTTCAGAATGAGCATCTGAGCGGCGCGACCAGCCATCGACGTGACGATGCGAGCGACGATTTGCTCGAAGTCGTTGCTGTAGCTCTCCTCTGCGGGCATGTGCTGCACGTAGCCGAGAGCTTTGGAGCGGTTGACTATCGTGATCTTCACGACCGGATGGGCGCCGGGCATCACATCGGAGACGATGGCGTGACCAGCTTCGTGAACGGTCGTGTTGTTCTTGTCGTTGGCGCTCATGCTCATCTGGCGCGCCTCATTGCTCGCACCATAGCGCACGAAGTCGATGCCTTCGTCGAAGTCCTCTATCTCGATGGCGGCATTGGCAGCCTCGAGGGAGGCCACGACCACCTCGTCGGTGGCATCATCGGGCAGATCTTGACCGTGACGTTCCGCAGCCATCAAAGCGGCGCGGTTGCAGGCGCTTGCGATGTCAGCACCGCTGTAACCGTAAGTCCGCTCAGCCAGCAGGACGCAGTTGACGTCGGCAGCCAGAGGTTTGTTGCGAGTGTGAATTGCGAAGATGGCGGCGCGGCCATCCTTGGTGGGCAGGTCGACGGTCACGTGACAGTCGAAACGACCCGGACGGAGAAGGGCGTCATCTAGCATGTCGAGACGGTTGGTCGCCGCGATGATGATCAGACCTTCGTTGTTCTTCATGCCGTCCATTTCGACGAGGATGGCATTGAGCGTTTGTTCGCGCTCGGAGTTGCTGCTTTCACCTGGGCCGCTACCGCGTTTGCCGCCAACCGCATCGATTTCGTCGATGAAGATGATGTGCGGATTTCCGGTTTCCTTGACCTTGGCGCGACCCTGTTCGAACATGTCGCGAACGCGGGAAGCACCCACGCCGACGAACATTTCGACGAAGTCGGAACCGGAAGTGGAATCGAACGTGCCGTCGGTTTCACCAGCCAGAGCTCGTGCCAACAACGTCTTGCCCGTTCCCGGAGGTCCTTCGAGGATCACCCCTTTCGGCAGCTTGACTCCGAAGAATTTGTAGAGGTTGCGGCGCCTCAGGCCTTTGGCCACGCGGCGCAGTTCTTCGACCGCCTGATCGCAGCCAGCCACGTCGTCGAATGTGACTTTGCGCAAATCGGAATCGGGATCGTCTGCGCTCTGGGCTCGGGATTTCCCGAAACCAGGCTTGCCGCCTGCCATTCCACCAGCACCATTGCGGCTGCGGTTAAACATGAACAGAAAGATCAGACCGATGACGATCAGCGGGCCGAAGGCGAAGGCGAAGCCACGCAGGGAAGCTGTGGAGTCGTCCTCCGCTTTCCATGTGACTTTCTTCTCGACAGCGAGCTTAAGGATTTCCTGACGCCCACCTTGTTCAGGAAGGGTCACGAAATACTTCGTCGGGTCACCACTCTTGTAGACGACGATGCGTTCGCTGCCGTTGAGGAAGGTGATTGAGCCAACCGCTTCAGGTTTGCTGGTCAGCAGCCCGAAGAGTTCGTTGGCTTGCATGTAGCCGGCTGGCGGTCCGCCGCGACGGGACGCGTTGGGCTGAGGTGCGCTGGGCTGCGCGGCTGAAGGCGAAGCAGGCGACACCGTGGGTGGTGCTGTCTGAGTTGGAGGTGACGCCTGGTCGACCGCGGGTTGGTTCGTAGCAGGCGTGGTTGCCGGCGTCGGCTTGACGGCCGGAGGAGCGCCACGACCACCGCGAGCGACTGGTGCTGTGGGTTTGTTCGACAAACTGGCTACGGGGCCCTCGGAGACGAGAACAAACCCGATAAACGCCGCAATCAGCGGAATGCAGATCATCCAGGTGATGAATTGCTTGTTCCGAGGCGACAAAGTAAAGCGAAGCTTTTTGGGCTTTGGCATAAGATAAGTCTTTCCTGTTCGACTGGTTTTTTGGTCCAATCGGTCCGACACCATGGTGGCTGAGGACGATGGTTTTTGAGTGGCCTGAAAGTAGGCGGTTCCGCACATCGCAACACCAACATTCATCAGTGCGCATCCCAACCAGTGTTCGTCAGTCATTCAGGTGAATGTAAAGACAGGGCTGGAGGTAGGCTGGAAATGAAGCTAGGTGTGGAGAAGCACAGAATGAAATGTGGAAAACAGTGATAACTCACCGTAAGAGAAAGATCTTGGTAGTTTCCAATAGATATCTCGCAATGTAAGACCTACGTGTCTTTATGTTTTCATAACAATTGCTTGATTGGCTTCGCTAGCTATCGCTAGGTTTTGATGACTCGAAACGTTCAGCCCGCATAGGTTCTGCGGAACGATTGCAGATTGACTGGCGTTAATATTTTTTTGCCGCACAGCAAGGGTAATTTTGCCTTGAGGATAGAAATTTTGGTGAAACATTCTGGGTATATTCGTCAGAGCCAAGCTCTTAAGGAAGCCTGATATGGTTCATGCACAAGTCAAAAAGAAAAAGATTCCAGTCGCCAATGGTGCAGTCAGGCTGGAGCATTCACACATAGAAGCGGCTTATCTCAGCAAGCCCATGCACCTGCAGACTCGGAAACAGCGCTATGAGTTTGGCCGAGCAATGCGTTTGACCTGCGAACGCGAGGCACATGCAGAGTTTGTCGTGGATCAGAAGGGACGTTTCGATCCGATCGAATTGCTCGTTAAGTCAGGCGAGGGTCGCATAGAGAGTTTGTTGCCACTGCGCTACGGCCGAATGCTGGCCAGTCCGTTCGCCTTTTACCGCGGTGCGGCTGTGATCATGGCGGCTGATTTAGCCAGTCTCGAAACGCCCGACTATGCTGTTCAGTCCTGCGGAGATTCTCATTTGATGAACTTCGGTGCGTTTGCAACGCCCGAACGAAATGTGGTTTTCGATATAAACGATTTTGATGAAACGTTCCCTGCCTCGTGGGAATGGGATCTGAAACGATTGGCAGCCAGTTTTGCTATCGCCTCAGCGAACAATGGTCATAAACGGTCTGACGGAATCGCTGCGGCGACGCGTGTCGCGGAATGCTATCGTGACCGGATGGCAGAATTGGCTGAGATGCGAGCTCTGGATGCCTGGTACTCGTATCTCGACTATGAGCAGCTCATTGAGTTGACGAATGATAAGCAGCTTAAGAAACGACGCAAGAAGGTCTTGGCCAAGGCTCTCAGCAAAAACTGCGTTTCTGAGTTTGTGCGTATCGGACACCTGGTTGACGGAAAACCAAGGATCAAGGATCAGCCGCCGTTGATCGTTCACGAAGAAGGCTGCGAAACGCAGGCCTACAGAGATAATATTCTCGATTCAGTTCAACGATACCGAGAATCGTTACCCATAGAGCGCAGAGTTCTATTCGATCGTTACGAGTTAGTGGACAACGCTCTCAAGGTAGTGGGTGTCGGTAGTGTTGGTACTATATGTGGTATCGCCCTTTTCTTCGCGTCAAATGAAGATCCGTTGTTTTTGCAAGTTAAGGAGGCGCGTGCTTCTGTTCTGGAGCCATACTCTCACTTCATTAACCACGAAACGAATGGAGCCAGAGTTGTTACTGGTCAGAGGTTAATGCAGGCTGCCAGCGACATATTCCTGGGGCACTATGTGTCTTCGACAGGCAAGCACTTTTATGTCAGGCAATTGCGCGATGTAAAAGTTAAACCCATGGTTGAAATTTTCACTCCCAACAACATGCTTGGATTTGCTCGAAATTGCGGCTGGGCGTTAGCCCGGGCACATGCGCGTTCTGGCGATCCTGCTGTAATCGCGGGATACATCGGCAAAGGCAAGGTGTTTCCGGAAGCGATCGGAAATTTTGCGGACAAATATCTGGAGCAGAATTTATCTGATCACGGCAAGCTGATCGAGGCTATTCGTGAAGGATTGATTGAAGCTGAACCTCAAGAGTAGTCACGAAAACTGCATCAATCTGTGAGTTTCCGTTTCATTTTAAAATCGGCGTTATCCAGTTTGGGAGTGATTTAATGAAAGCAAATGGCGTTCGAAACCGGCTAGAAACCGATTGTTCTGGCCAGCGACCGAATCCAGAGCTAGCTTCGAACAGCAATCAGCCGGGGGCGAGGAGGGCTGTTACTGTCGGCATTGCGATCGGTCTGTTGTCCGTGGGGGTCAATTGCGTTCCGGCAGCGCTAGCCAAGCCGTCGGCTCAATCATCCGGAATTGAAGCTGTGCGTGACCTCAGTCCAGTCGATGATAAGTTGGCCGTACTTCAGGAATCTAAACCGTTAGTCACCAGGGCTGGTGCCTGGCATACTTGGAATGATGCGTTACATATCAGGCCAGGTCAGGAGAAGCATCGTTTGCGTCTAATGCTCCTAAACGGAGTCGATGGTCGACCGAAATTCTCAGATTTGCGCGTGCAATTAGCTCGCAAACCGTTTGCCACCATAAAGGATTTCGAGGGCGCTGACAGCGTTTCCTTTGATCTAACGGATAAGCTAACACCCGGAAACACTGCAATTACTGTCGAGGGTTTTGGACCATCAGGCGGACGCCTGCAGTGGAAATTGTTCGTTCAACGTCCGTCGATCACAGGTGTTAAGCCAAATCCGGCGAGCGAAGTCGATGACATAAAAGTTGAGGGCGTGAACTTTTCAGAGCAAGTCAACCAGGTAAAGGTTTTGGTAGGATCGAAACAGGCGAAGCTTTTAACCGCTTCGGGCACGGAGTTGACCTTCAAGTTGCCGCCTCATCTGCCAGGCGGAAATCAGGAGCTTGTGGTCTCGGTAAAAGCGGTTCAGAGCAAACCGTTTACGCTTGCGGTCAGATCGAGTCCACGAATAACGTGGGTCGATTTCGTTGCCTCGTCGCCCGGTCAGCCAATATCGCTGTCTGGCAGTGGATTCTCACCTGTTGCCTCTGAGAACATCGTGACGTTCGGCAACATCAAAGCGCGAGTAGTGTCAGCCAGCGAATCCAGGATAACGTGCATCATTCCGGAGATGCGCTTTCCGCAGTGGCATGTTCCGATCGTCGTTACGACGAACGGTTTGCGGTCCAAAGATAAGGCATCGATCAATGTTGATCTGCTAGTGGTGCCTAATGAGGGCATTCCAATGCGATAGACGATCGCCGATAGAATCAGACCGTTTCTGAAATAGCACTTTTCTCTGGGACAGTTCACCCGATTGGACGGCTTCTCTTGGGAGTTCTAGAAATCTCGATTTTGTTACGACTGCGTGTAGTAAGAATTGCGGAGAAAAGCGTGGTTAGAGGTGTTGCTCTAACCACGTGGATGTTTGAATGAATTGGCCCAGATCAACCAGACGCAATTATTCAGAACTTGCGGTTCGGCTCGATTGGTGACATCCAGAAGGAGCCGGCACGTCCGCCTGCGCATTTGTACGGTACCGGATCGACGTTCCAGCCGCGCTCATTGAGAATCTTCACGACTTGCTCTACGACGTCGTCTTCGGGGTAGTCGTTGACATCAATCGAGGTCGAGAAGTTGAGACCGGACTTGTTCGCCTGGCGTGCATAATCGGCTTCGAGCCGAGTGGCGAAAGCTTTGGCGGCCTCTTCGACAGGATCGATGAAGGCTTCATTGACGATGATACGCAGATGAGCTGCGCGAGTCGGCTTACCGATTGGAGTATCCGTCATGGAGTTAATCCCTGGTTTGACGGTGGGTTTTAGCGCAAGAGCGCCGGTGAGATTGGCGACTGAAGAGTATAGCCTCTACTGTCGTTGGAAGGGTAACGGCTGATTCCGTCATGACTAATCCCTAGGTTTGACGAAAAAGGGGAGCCCCTTGGCAGGTGCTGGCGAATAAAAAAAACGATCTGTTCGGAAAAGACGTGGCACCAGTGACGATGGCAAAAGTTGCCACCGCCACTGGTGTTAGTCCTGGGCCGGGTCGAACGGTTTTTAACCAGTTTCGACCCGGCCGTTTACTGCAGACAGCTTACGCCGTCTTCGCCAGTTTGGCGGCCAGAGCGACGAGCGTGCGAACGCCCCAGCCCGTGCCACCAGCCGGATCGGCATCGACTTCCTTGCCGCGGAACGACACACCGGCAATGTCCACGTGGACAGCCGGCAGATCGCGCGCTGCCGACAGCACGAACAGTGCCGCCGTAATCGAGCCGCCCATGCGACCGCCCGAGTTCTTCATGTCAGCGATCGAGCTCTTGTTGAGAGCCTTGTACTTGTCGCCGGTGGGCATCTGGAACGCGTCTTCGCCCATCGAGGCAGCAGCGGCCAGATACTGGTCGGCGAACGCCTGGTTGTTGCTGAACACGCCGGCGGTGATATCGCCGAGCGCGACCAGGATGGCGCCGGTCAGGGTGGCGTAGTCGACCACGTGGGTGACTTTGCCGTAGATGCGCGCGTAGGAGATCGCGTCGACGAGCGTCAGGCGACCCTCGGCGTCGGTGTTGTCGATCTCGTAGGTGCGGCCGTCGAGACCGGTGTAGACGTCGCCGGGGCGATACGCTTCGCTGCCGGTCATGTTCTCGGTAGCAGCGCAGTAGGCCTTCACGCGGATCGGCAGACCGAGCCGAGCGATGGCGCGCATGGCAGCGATCACGTCGGCGCCGCCGCACATGTCGTACTTCATGTCGCGCATGCCGTCAGCAGGCTTGATGTCCAAGCCGCCGGAGTCGAAGGTCACCGACTTGCCGACCAGACCAAGCACGGGACCATCGGCGCGGCAGTTGAGCGGTGCGTAGTCCATGATGATGAACTTCGGCGGAACCTTCGAGCCCTTGGCGACGGCGAGGAAGGCATTCATGCCGAGCTTGGCGCAGTCTTCGCGTTCGAGGACGGTGGTGATGATCGTGCCGCCGGACTCGTCCGCGACCCGCTTCGCCAGGTCGGCCATGAAGGCCGGAGTGCAGAAGTTGGGCGGCTCGTTGGCGGTGTCGCGCGCGATATTGACGCAGGCGCCGATGTAGCTGCCCGCTTCGATGCCGGCGATCAGCTCCTTGTGCTGCGCTGCGTCGAGGCCCGAAGCGTTGACGAAGACGGTCTTGATCGTCTGCGGCGTGACGCCTTCGGTCTTGTAGTGATTGGCGGTGTAGAGCACGCGAGCGATCGTCTCGGCGGTGGTAACGCCGATTTCGTGCAGGCTCAGACCACCGAACAGGGCCTTGGGACCGACCAGGTTGGCGGGCAGGGTGAGCGAGATCGCGTCGGTCTTCATGCCGCGGACCTGCTTGATGCCGCCGATCAGCGCGGTGCGCCAGGCCTCGATGTTGAACTTGCTGCGGCTGCCCAGACCGAAATTGACGACGGTTGTGCCGGCGCGCGAGCGGGAGGCGAGGGCCTGTCCGGCGTCGGCCTTGAAGCCCGAGAGCTCGGCCTGGAGCGACAGCGTCTTCGCGAGCTTGATGGCCTTGCCTTCCGGCTCGGCTGAGAACATCGGGATCAGCGTGACCTTGCCCGTGGACGCAGCCAGCAGACCCTTGCGCGACGCTTGATTGCCAACGATGAAATTGATGTCAGTTCTCGACATTGGATTCTTCTCCTGTTTCCCTGCGATGAGGGCTTGAGATGTTGTGGTGAGCCCGACCGGAGTAATAAATCCACTCCTGCGGACCCTGGGAAATCGACCAGAAGACCAGCGACCGCTGTCTCCGGCGACACAAAAACATGGACGAACACAGTTAGTCGTATTTCACGACGAGCCCCAAACACAAATCCGACATGCAGGCCAGCCCAACTACCGACAGTCTCCTTCTCGCGTTAGCGGGAGGTGGGAAGCTGTTGTGGAAGTTGGCCTATTGGTTCATGCGGAGGAGAGTGTATTGAAAAAGGGGATATTTAGTTTTTAGTCAATATCTAAGTCTTGAAACAACCAAACTTTTTCTAAGTAAGAGATTCTGAAGCTATTCTCCCTACGCGCAATAATCTAGAAGCTTTTGATCGCGATGAAGATATATTTCATATGTGAACAGATGTCATGAGGTTGCTTTATCAACGCTCCGTGACCCGCTCGCGCGAAGTGGCGCGGCCGGCCCGTCGGGAAGTTCAGAGGTTCGTCGCCGGTTGAGAACTGTTCGATTTCGGACTCGGGCGGGAGGTCGTATTTGCGTCGGCAAGGCTAGGTTATTCGGTTCAAACAGTTTGAAAAAACGTTTGCGGACGAAGAAAAACGATGACACTGTATTCGGTGTCATCGTTTTTCTTTACTTGTTTGATGGGGTGAAAGAAAAGTACTACGCCATAGCGTAAGCACCGCTTGTGGTGTCAAAGGACAAAAAGGAAAAGTGCGGGACGGCTTTTCTGAACGGTATGGCGCCGGAAACCATTAGGTTTTTATCCTCTGAGAACGTCAAATTGTTTTGAAATGTAGAAAGGGTGGCTTAGAGCTTCGTGCTCGAAGCCACCTTCTAAGAATCGGCTGGACCTACAACAGTCAATCTCTTTGACGGTGCTAGTTGTTTCGTGTTTCAGCGCTATTTGATCGAGAACTGTTGCACCACGGTGCCGACTGGTACTCGGAATTCCTGGCGAATGACGCGAGTGCGGAGACCGGTGCCGAGTCCCCAGTTATAGAGCGAGGATGTCGGGTCCGCCTCGATCTTTGTGGTCCGCCAATAGCCAATGTTCTTCAGCTCGGGATCTTCGATCAGGCGCACGATATCATCGGCGTAGACCGAGCCGGGCTTCATGCTGCCGTCGTTCAATTTCTGGAGGAAGTGGTAGCTGATGCTATTGTTGACGCTTCCAGAGCCCCAGACGAACGTGCCGGAGATACCATCCGAGCTGCGCATGGCGACAAGCGTTCCGGGACCATAGACCACTTCACGCATCGGCACCATCTCTCCGATCACGGCAAGTGCGACCACGAAACCCACGAATCCACCGATTGCCGTTCCAATAATTGTTCCAAGCAGGAACTTGCTGAGTCGGCGCTCGCCGATGCATGCGCAGATAATTCCGATAGCGAGACCAAGGGCGCCAAGAAGAAGAATTGTGTTCATTCGGAGATCTTTCTTTTGCTGATTGAGACTTTTGTTCTAACAGAGACTGATTGTTTTGAGTGGAGAACTGGTTAGGCGACGTCGCGATTCCATCGAACGAATAATTCAACGGAAAGGCGACGCGCTAGTTGACGATGACCGACCTCAACTTCGGGTCGGCCTTGAGATGAGCCCCAGGAACTGTTTTGGTCAGGCGAGCAATGCCGTCAGATCCGAAGCGGTGAGCGCGTTGCGCTCGAGCAGTGCGTCGCGCACCTTGGCGATCTTGTCCTTGTTGGCGGCGACGAGTGCTGTGCACTCGGCGTCCCAGGCGGCCATGACTTCCTGGATTTTCGCGGCGCGATCCGGATCCGGACCTTCGGTGACGTAGACGTAGCGCTCTACGATCGTGAGAGCGCGGAGCATACCCGCGGAGCAGCTCGCGCCGCTGTCGCCGAGTTCGCGCATCGCGATCAGACCGGCCATGGAGATCAGTCCCTCGCGCTTGATGTCTTCGGCGGTTGCGACTGGCCCTTCCTTCGGGCTGAACTTGATGAAGCCGAGCGCGCGATCGGACGGGACGATGCTGACAGTGACGATGCGGTCACAGTTGCCTTCGAGAGCCGAGTGCAACACGGCGTAGCCGGCCTGCTGCACGGCGGCGGGAAGGCGGTGAGGCGAAGTGGAGTTAGACATTGAATGCTGTCCTCTAGGTTTGGCACCATTGACGGTGCTGGTTTGAGATTCTGGCGTTGCTTCGAAACAGAGTTCAGCAGCGCCCACGCGATCTGGACGCTGTTTCGCTCATTTGGCGGAGGGTTGTGCAGTCTGTTGTACCGCGGAGCGTTCGCGTCCGAGCACGAACCATGTGGTGGTCGTGGCGCACGCGAGTGCGGCACCGATCATGGTGGCAGTCACTCCGATTTGCTCGACCAGGAAGCCCAGCGTTGGACCGCCCAGAGCGAACATACCGAAGTACGAGTACATCCAGAACACCGTCGATACCACGCCTCGCATGCGATCTTCCGTTTTGCTCTGCAGAATGGCATGGCTGCCGATCAGCAAGATTGTCATCGAAAACCCGGCCGGAATGATCAGCAGTGCGGAGAGGGGCACGATGCGTGACGCAGCGAACAGTGCGATGAACAGCGCGTAACTGAAACCGGCAAGCCCGACGTACTTTTGCAGGCGAGCACTATGGGCGGTGCTGGCTGTCAGGTAGGCGAGGATGATGGAACCAGCCATGGCGCCTACTTCGGATGCGGCAATCAGCAGTCCGTTGGTGGAGGCATCGCCGTGCAGCATGTCGGTGAAGACCGGCATGAGTGGGATGTAAACACCGCAGAAGCTGAACACAGCCACGAGAATTAAGAGCCGTCGAATCTCGCGGTTACCGTAGGTGAAACGGAAACCCTCGATCAGGCTGGGTGCGACAGATTGCACGCGAGGGCTGGGCTTGACGAATGCCAGCGTGAACAGTTCGAAGGCGTACGTCAGCGCGTTGATTGCGAAGCAACCGGTAGCTCCGATGACGGCCATGAGCACCGCAGCTACTGCTGGTCCGGCGACGCGACCGCTGTAGAACAACACGCTGTCGAGCGCGAAGCCGTTCAGCGTGTCCTCTTCAGCGACCAGTTGCGGGATGATGGCGAAGCGAGCGGGAATCTCGAATGCCACGATCGAACCGAACAACGCCGACAGCACGTATAGATGCCAGACTTGTAACGCTCCAGTGACCGACAGCGTCAGCCACGAGAGTGAGATGCCCAGCGCCAGCACTTGTGTAATCACGATGATGCGCTTGCGGTTGAAACGATCAGCTGCCAGACCGCCCAGGATGCCCACGAGCAGCATCGGGACCTGGAAGCTGAACAAAATCGAGCCGAGCACAAAGCTCGAACCCGTCATCTGGTAGGCGACCCAGGCTACGACTATCTCTTGCATCAGTGAGCCCGTCAACGACGCCAGCACTCCGAGGGCGTACCATCGGAAAGGTTTGTGCTTGAGCGAGCTGAAGGTTGCACTGAAAAACCGAGAGGCCGAGCCAGGTCCACCCGTTTTTGTGTTCGGGGTTTCCATAATTTCTCCGTTCAAGCAGCCGTCAAGCACGCTCTGATTCGCATCAGGCGTGAGACGAATTCTTGTTCTGTTAGGACTGTGGTTAGAGGGTCTTGTTTGCCCATCGTGTGGGTGATGATGGCTGTGCCTGTGGCGAGGAGCGTGGCGCGGGCGCCTTCGTTCTGAGTGAACAAAGCAGCGAATGCCTCATCGAGCAACAACTGGAACTCTTCCGAGTCGCGCTTGATTTCGGAGCCCTGCCAGAATAGCGTTTGATCCAGCCACCAGCGCTGTTTCTTGCCTTTGAACTTTGCGGCTTTGCCGACCAGGAGCATGACTTGCTTCTGTTTCTCAGAATCTCTGAATTTGAGACCCTGGAGAAGTCCCTCCATGGAATTGGCCAGCAATCCGCGGAAAGTAAAAGTGCGCGCTGTGAAGTTGCTCAACTCCGCAGCTGGACTGCCTTCTGTGATGTCCATAGTGGAACTCCTTTCTAGCAACTCGACCCATCCGCGGCACACTGGCGAACACTGATGTCCGTTGGTGCGTGCGATCCAGCTTGCCTGGCGAGGTTATTGGAAGGTGAAGAGCTTGCTGATTTTTTTGTTTAGAGAACTGGAAATGTTTGTCAAGGGGGAGGGTGGGCTTACCCTATGGTCACCGCGCCTCGCAGGTCCAGTACCCGGTAAGCTACGCGTGCGTGCCGGTAAATGCTAAATGAGCGCCTAAAACATGCTACCTGAGCTGTTTTAGGTGTTTATTACTTGCTGTTATCGAGATGTTATTAGCAATACTTACAGATCGATATTGTCAGAAAAACGTTAGCGAGGTTAGCGCAGACTGGACATCTTCTCGGAGGGCTCGCACCATAGGTGGTATCGCCATAATTGCCGACGCGTCTCGACTATATCGGAAATGCTTCCGCCGGAACAGTGTAGTTGGCAACGCCGTTGTGGGGCGCTGCGCAGTATTCCAACACGGGCGTTCGGAACGGGCTTAGACTACTTCGTTTTTGCGCCAGCGCCGTTTGGGTGCGGTGGAAGTACGTTCATTTTTGTGATGTTGCAACCGGCGGCTGCGTCCATCACTGCGACAACGTACTTCTGGAGAGCGTCTTCGTCGGAATTCAAAATCAGTGGCATTTCAACACCTGCGTGTTGTGCTTGTTCTGCTTTGAAGGCTTCAATGATTTTTGGTGTTTCTGGTGGCACTACGGGCTTGCCATTGACACTGATACTGCCGTCGGCGCCCACTTCCACGTTGAGTTTTGGCTTGTCATCTTTTTCTGGAGGAGACGTACTGATTCCTGGTGGCGAGACTTTCAGCACCGCCTGGTTGACCAGCGGCGCGATCAAGATCATGATTACCAGGAGCACTAAGAATACGTCTGTCAGCGGCGTTACGTTGATTTCCGTAAATACTTCGCCGGCCTTGCCACCCATAGCCATGGCTAGGATCCTCATTTGGTTGTGTCTAGGGTTCATATTAACGTGCTTCGAGAATACTTTCCACATGAAAAACCCGGTGTTTGACGACAAAGAGACAATCGCCGTCTCAAGCTGATGAAAAAAGAGCTACGGGGTCTGATTTCAAATCTCCGCCGTGTCACTGAAAAGTGTTATCCGTCTTTGCAGGAATTGCCGGTTGTCGAGCTACGCTAGGTTTCTTGTCATTTGCGAAATTTGCGCCCGGTGGGGCTGACCGGTGGCGAATCTTGGTAGCTTTACAACCGGCCAAAATTGTCAACAGATTCAGTTTCTTAGCGAGGTCTAAAGATCATGATTGGATGCAAAAGAGATAAACGCTTGTAGCTGTTGAATCAGAAAACCTAGGTTTAGTCGTAATAACTTTCTTGTTTTTGATGAGTACAAACGGCTCATAACTTTCCAATAATCGGAAAACTGAATTTTCATTTCTATCGCGGTAGCGATGGGGAATCGTTCAGCCTGAGCCCGTTTTGCGGCAGCCAATCTCTTGGTTGTGTCTCTAGTACCTCCACAGAAATCAACGAGAACATAACGGAGTCCGGTAATATGAGAAAACTACACACCAACATGGGCAAGCGTCAGATGCGCTCCCTGCCTAAGATCATGCTTCACGAGCACCTTGATTGCTCCCTTCGCCCGCGCACCATGCTCGAGCTGTGGGAGTCGCTTGGCTTCGAGAAGGCAAAGATCCCTTTTCCGGCTGATGTCCTTTCGATTTGGCGTCGCGCCAATTCGGAGTCCGGACCTGCTCGCCGTCGTAGCCGTGCGGAAGCCTCCGCCGCCTACCAGAAATTCCTTGTCGGGTTCGCGAGCCAGTCTCTGGCCAACTACGTCAACGCGATTGTCGACCATGTGCTGCCCCTGATGCAGACATCGGCGAACCTGACCCGCATCACTCGCGAACGCGTCGATGATGCCATCGCTGATGGTATCGCCGGCATGGAACTTCGCTTCGCCCCGCAACTGCACACCTGGCAGGGCTTGTCGCTGGAAGACGTGATGGACGCCGTGATCGAGGGCACCATTTCGTCGCCGTTCCCGCTCAAGCTCACCCTCTGCGCCCTGCGTCACGAAAACGGCGATGTGGCGCGGAAGCTCGCTGACCTGTGCGTCAAGTACAAGCGTCACGTGGGCGTGTTCGACCTGGCTGCCGACGAGAAGGCCAATCCGGGTCTTCTGAAGTGGTGGCTCAAGGCGGCTCTCTACGTGAAGATTCTGGCGCCGAAGGTGCTGGTCACGATTCACTTGTGGGAGACCGACGAGCCGACCGACCAGGACATCGCGCTCCTTCGCGGTTTCGAAGCACTGCTGCTCGAAGCCCGGAAGCGTTCTGAAGCTGCTTCTGTCGCTACTTCCGACGAGGTCTGGGCTGTCGCGGATCAGGTCGTCGAAGACCTCTATCCGACCATGTCAGCAGTCAGCGGCGATGCCGACACCGGAGAGTTGAGGATTGGTCACGGTTTCCGTGGCAATCGTCAGGGCAATCGTTTGCTCGAAATCTGCCCGACCTCAAACGTCGTCACCGGTCAGGTGACTTCGTTCGGCGTGCACCCGATCGATCGACTGCACCGCGAGGGTCGACGCGTCACCGTCAACACCGACGGCACTCTGTTCACCGAAGTCCAACTCTCTGACGAATATCGCAAGCTTCAAGATCATTTTGGCTGGACCCCGGCAGACTTCCTCAAGGTCAATCTGACCGCGCTGGAAGGCTCTGCGTTCAGTCAAAGAGACAAGGCCCGTTTGCGCGCCGTTTTGAAACGCGCTTACACCAAGGTCAAGTAACTCAAGCGTCGCCGAGGTCTCATCGAGGCTGATCGGTCGCAAATCTGAGTTACCCCAGTTGCGTCACTTATCTCATCGTGGGACGGCGAGTGTCGCCGTTCCACGATGTCTCAGTAACAAATCAAATCACCAAGAATCGGAGAAACGCAAACATGAGCGGTTCCACAATCTTCTGGGTCGTCGTCATCGTGGCCCTGTTGTTCAACGTCAAGCTCGGCGGCTTGCTGCTGCTCGCGCTTTTGCTTTATCTCTTCTTCGGCAAGAAGTAAGAGCCTCGGTCAACAATCCGACTCCCGGTATGAGTCTAGGCATCCAATTGGATGCTGATTTGTCCGGGACGAGGGTTGTTTCCGAGGGTGTGGAATCATCATTGCTGGTGATTTCGCATAAGTAATTATAATACTAAAAAGGATAGTAAAAACTAAACAGATTAGTATATCGGCGACGAACGAAAAATCTGGATGCAAACGCCTGATCACTCATCATCGCTGGGCGATTGATGGGCGTCAGACGTCTGCAACCATTATTTCTTCAATGTTCATATCAGGCGTTAGTCCCCAAAATCAGTTTATCGAGGTGCTTCCAGAGGGCAGCCACTCGGATGTCGTTGGCGTCGTAGAGCGCGCGCTTGAACTTTGGGTATTCCCGGCGATTCTTGCGCATTCTCCTGGCGTTGTGGAGCGAATGCTCGACGTTGGCGATCCGATCGCAAAGCTTGACGACAACTGCCATCCAGTCTTGCGCGATCTTCGGGTACGTGCGCTTCTTGCGTTCGGTCCGATTCTTGCCGGGCTCGTCAGTGACGCGCCAGGTGACGGACACGGCCCGCTCTGGGAAGCGCGCTGCGATCAGGTCGGCGATTGTCTTCTTCGTGTCTTCCGGAACGTCGTGCGCCCAGCACGCCAGCCGGATGATTCGATTGCGTTTGAATCCGAAGCGAAGTGCCACTCCTTCGGTTTTGCCGAGGTGATAGCGGTACGGATAAACGTCGTCGTAGGTCTGGGCACCATGAGCTTCCGTGCACCACTGACGGGCAGCACGAAGGGAGATGGTGCCATTGGCAATAAACAGTTTCATGGCTGTTCTCCCTCTCTTTGGTTGAGCACGAGTAGGCGAAGGAGGTCGACAATTGTCGACTCCTCCGCGTCCTCGCGTGCGCTATGGGTAAATGGGTGAACTAGACCTCAGCAGCCTCGGAAGAGGTGGCCTCGGCATTGTCAGCGACCGGCGCAAAGGTCAGCTGGCAATGACCGTGATAGGTCAGTTCCATGGGTCTGGCGGTGTCCCAGTCACGGAGGCTGCGCACCTTCGGCATCGCCCGGATGGTATCACCCGGATTGAGGACGACGACGCGAGCAGCCAGGCGGTCGCGAGGGTTGTGCGGTGAGGCACCTTGCGGGATTTCGAAATCGTAGGCGCCGGAGGGCACCACGACGAAAGCCCGATCATCTTCGGCTTCGTTGGCAGGAATGAAAACTTTCTCGCCGTCGCGATCGCGGAACTCACCTCGGGGAATCAGCTCGATGCCGCCGGTGGTGCGCTCCTGGAACGATCCGATTTGCACGCGACCGGTGCGTTCGGTCGGCTGGAAGAGAGGCGATACGGACAGGTACGAGATGTTGGAGCCGCCGACCGAGACGTACGCCGTCCCGTCGAAACGTTGCCATTCGAGGAACGGCACCACTACGGGGCCGGTGTCACCAACTTTGATGCGGAAGAATTTCATGATTCGCTCCTGTTGAGGATGAAGGCGAAACAGTGTTAGTCCAAGACGTTAGGAACGCAGAGCGAGCCGATACGTACTTGAACTGCCGACAACCGTTGTGAACAACGGCTGTTATCGTTGACCGGGCACTTGGCTCGTAGAGATTGTTCTGTTGTAGAAGCGGTTCGGGTTCTTGGGGAACGGATCTCTTTGTGCTGGTGTCAGGTCATAGGTATTTCTAAATAAGCAAAGAGAGAGAGTTTGAGTCATCAAAAGTATTGTTTACACTCTCTCTTTACATCTGTTGACTAAACCCGGCGCGAAGCTCGCGCGAGCTCAAGGGCTCGTGTTTGCAGGGTTTCGGGACGCATAACGCTGTCGCATCGCGCGCTAGTTGTTATGGCGTGGCTTGCGTATGAAACTGGTGGTGTTGGAACGCGCGTTGAGCTCGAAGCGGTGACGTCTAAAACGAGTGGTGTTAAAACGCGTCGAGGTTCGATGCGGTTAAGTTTCAAACGAGTGGTGTAAAACTCGTTGAGTTCGAAGCGGCCGCATTTCGTCCGGAACGGTCTCGTTTAAAACCGGTGCGCGAGCGGCTCAGTCGTTGTAAATTGCTGTTTGGATTGAACCGTCTTCGAATATAACGCCGCGGTACATACCAAGAGTGTTGTAGCGGATCGCGTAGTTGCCTTTCGCGTCAATTAAAATTACGCCGCCATCACCGGCGGTGCGGGCCAGGGTGACTTCGATTACGCGATCCGCCGCTTGTTGCACTGTCAGCCCGAGGTGGCGAACCAGGGCGCTAACTTCGTGCCCAACGGCTCCCCGGATGAAATGCTCGCCTTCGCCGGTCGCAGATAACGCGCAGGTTTGATCATCAGCATAAGTGCCTGCGCCGATTATCGGCGTGTCACCGACTCGGCCTGGCTCTTTGCCAACTGTTCCGCCAGTCGAAGTTGCCGCGGCTAGATGTCCTGCTTTGTCTACGGCTACGGCGCCAACCGTTCCATACTTCTTGCCGAGCGGCTCTTCATGCGGCATGTCGCATTGCGATGAGCCGGTGGTCAATCCCGAGGGCATTTTGTGTCCCCGTTTCTTTGCCTCCGCCTCAGCTTCGAGATAGTGTTTCAAATTCAGTTCGGCGTGGGCAGTCTTGAAGTAGTCCGGCTCGACTATTTTTAAACCGGCTTCTGGTGCGATTTTCTTCGCGAACGAGTTTGCTCCTGTTCCGACAAGTAAGACATGATGAGTGTGTTCCATCACGGCTCGCGCGGCGGTGATGGGGTTCTTCACGCACGTAATGCTAGCTACAGCTCCGGCGGCAAGAGTGGTGCCGTTCATAATTGCCGCATCCATTTCAATTTTGCCGTTTCTGGTGAGGCATGAGCCGCGACCAGCGTTGTAGATGCTCGCATCTTCTAAAACTTTTACTGCTGCGATGACTGCATCCAAACTATTGCCACCATCAGCAATCGCCTTGTAGCCGGCTTGTAGTGCTTGTTCGAGCTTGGCCTTGGCTTCTCGTTCACGTGCTGCAGTTAGCTTCGTTTTGTCGACGGCACCGGCACCGCCGTGTACAACAACGACCGCATTTTTGCCGGACGCAGCCAGGGAATTTTGAGGCGCCATGTTTTTGAACCTTTGTCTTGAAGTTGTCGTGCCGAGACCGCGCGAATTTGTCTTTTCAATCGCTGGTCATATGCAGTATACGGCTAGTTTCGATTCGTCTAAATTGAGCGGAACTAATTGAAGATTATTCGTTGTCTTTGGCAGCGGAAGTTTGGAAGGACATGTTTTCGGTCAGTCCCCCAGGTTTGAATGTAAAAAGGACCCGGAGTTTTCCAGGTCCTAGAATGTTTTGTTATGCGCGTCTCGACTAATGTCGCTGCCCGTCTTTTTCTTTTTCTTCAAAAAACATTTTGTCTGCGATTTCGTGGGCTTTTTGAGTGACTGAATCTTGCTTGATGCCTAAAGCTCTGCCGTCTAGTGCGCCGGCTGACAGCATGGCAAAATTTTTCTGATCTTTGGGATTGTAGATGTCGTCTTTGGGTTCCAGTTCGTTTGGTTTGGATTCCCAGGCGCGAGCGCCGGCATTTCCGCCGATTGTCTCTCCTAGCAGGACGCCATGCATCTCTTCGCTACCATCATTGACGACCTTTTGGACGTCATCAACGCTGTCCACGATGCCGAAACCGGACGTGCCATTTTGCGCTTCCGTCCCATCAGCAGTGCCGTTATTGTTGTTATCCGCTCCCATCTTATTGACGGGATCGACGTCTTTGTAGAGGACGGGGCTAGAATCTTGACCGATCGAAACTAGTGACGATTTATCTACGCCGTCACCACCAATTTTATCTGCGCCAACTTGCGACATAGTGTTGCCTTCGCCTTAGTAAGTAGGTCCACGCACGCTTTTCCACGCGTACACGTTAATTAGACCATAGTCAATTGCAATGTCAAGCGGAATTAATAATCCCGAATCGCTAAACCCGTGCTTGCTAAGCGCTTCTGGAATGTTTCAAAACCGAGGTTCCGAAAACACTCACAAAGTTGGCAGTGAGTTCACAGTCCGGGCGCGCCGTTGAATGGCTTGCTACCGGCGACGTAACCGCGTCGGTCCTGAGGTGGAGCTTGCTGTTCCGGTGGCAAAACTTTCAAGTCGACGAAAGCGGCTCTGCAGATCTTTTGAACCTCGGGGTCGTTTGCTCCAAGTAACGCGGCTTTGGAGTACGAGGAAATTGCTTCGTTTAGCATCAAGCCTGTTTTGTACGCCTGTCCAAGTTGAATGTGAACGTACGGATCGGCCGGACGTAAGCTGGCGTCACGACGAAGCCAGTTGATCGCTTCTCCCCAATGCCCAGTCTTCATTGCCGTTTCAATCGCTTTGTTTTTACCTAAAACATAGGCACCAACAACAGCTTGTTCGGGAGCTGGCGGTAGGGGCGGACCTTCGTAGCCTACGGCTATTTTGTTGACCCTGAAAGTGTCAGTCGGCTGGGTGAAGGAGACGTATGTGTTCGGTCCGAGTGAGTACACATCGGTCGGATAGGACTGATGATCGAACACACGTCTGTGGTTTTGTCCAAAAACACGCTCCACTTCTTTAGTGGACAATTTCGTCTCAGGTGTCTGGTGGATGGTGAAGACAGAACGTGTGATAACGCCATTTCTTGGTCCGTCTTGATGAAGCTCGTAAACCAATTGGCGTCTGGGCTCTTGATACCAATGATAGTTTTTCGCTTTTAATGCGTACTGTGACCGCTCGTTCTCGGGTGCCCCGATGATGTATCGCAAGTAGGAAAGATTCATCAGCTCAGGTTGTGCAGAGAGCGCGTGAATCAGATTGACCGTGTCGGGTGCTAAAGCGGGTGGTCGTGAACGCGCATCGGCGGCTTGTGGACCGGGTTTTACCGGAGTGCCGTTGAGGGGGAAAGTGAGGCAAGACAGCACAGCAACAGCAAGGCTGGTGATTTTGCGAGCAGGGAGATTACGTCGCGACTTCATACGACCGTTCCAAAAAACATCGACGAAAGAAGGATGCCTTGAACAATGGCATTATAGCGATACTGTAGAAATAATCAATGAAAACGTGCTTCACGGCTTAATCTTTGGTTCTTGATTCATTCGCTAATCTGTTGCCAATAAGGACGGCTGGCAACTGGACAAAAGTGAGTCAATTCTGCAATGGAAGTTAAAAGAAGATATGATCTTGCCCGTCAACTTTGATGTTTTGGGAAGGAGAACCAATCATGGCAGGACGCAGGCTCAGGTCATTTTCGCTGGTGGCACTGTCAGTTGCTCTTCTCGGTTCGACAGTTGAAAACCCAGTCATAGCCCAGCAATCGGAAGGGTCGAAAGTAATGGAAACCAAACAATCTGCCAAGTTCGTTTATCCGGCCGCTAGAAGAGTCGATCACGTTGACGACTATCACGGTAAAAAGATTGAAGATCCATATCGTTGGCTGGAGAACCCGCACTCTGAAGAGTCTCGGCAATGGATAAACGAAGAGAACAAGCTCACTCGTTCGTTTGTCGACTCGGTTAAACTGCGACCAAAAATCAATCAAAGACTCAAAGAGCTCTGGAATTACGAAAAATATGCCACGCCGTTCCTTGAAGGCGGCAAATTGTTTTATTTCAAAAACACTGGTTTGCAAAACCAGGATGTTGTTTATGTCAAAGACAATGACAATGCGGAAGCTCGTGTGTTGCTCGATCCGAATGAACTTTCCAAAGATGGAACAGTTGCGCTTGTCGGTTTAGAACTGACCCAGGACGCAAAATATATGGCTTACGGAATCTCGAAGGCTGGCTCAGATTGGCAGGAATGGTATGTTCGTGATGTTGCCACCGGCAAAGATTTGGATGACAAACTGCAGTGGATCAAGTTTTCCACGGCTTCGTGGAACGCTGATGGTACGGGCTTCTACTACAGTTGTTATGATAAGCCGAACGAAGACACGAAGCTTGAGGATCGTAACTATTTTCAGAAACTTTATTTTCACAAATTGGGAACGAAACAAGAACAAGATCAGCTGATTTACGAACGCAAAGACCAGAAAGAATGGGGCTTTGGTGGTAGCGTAACCGAGGACGGAAAGTATCTGATCATCGAAGTTTGGCAGGGCACGGAACCGAAAAATCGCGTGTTCTACAAAGACTTGAGTAAGCCTGATTGCCAAGTTGTGGAGCTGCTCAACAAAGCCGACGCGAAATATAATTTTATTGGAAACGACGGTTCTACTTTCTGGTTCTTCACTGATCTCGACGCTCCAAAGGGGCGTGTAGTGTCAATCGACGTGAGCGTTGCCACGCCGGACAAGATCGCATTTAAGCAGATCATCGCGGAGCGTGAGGAGACTCTGGAACAAGTCAATTTTGTCGGAGAGCGGTTCTTCTGCAGATACCTCAAAGACGCGTTCACGCAGATGGAAGAAGTCACTACCGGTGGTGTGCCGATTCGTAAAATCGAACTGCCCGGAATTGGTACTGCAGCAGGTTTCTCAGGGCGAAAGGATTTTAAGGAAACGTACTACACGTACACAAGTTTCAACACGCCGCCTGTGATCTACAAATACGATATCGGCGCCGGGAAAAGCACACTGTTTTTCAAGCCGCAGGTCAAGTTCAATCCCGATCTGTTCGAGACGAAACAAGTTTTCGTCACCAGCAAGGACGGTACCAAAGTGCCACTATTTCTGGTGCACAAAAAGGGGTTGAAGCTTGATGGCAACAATCCGACTTATCTCTATGGTTACGGTGGTTTCAACATCGCATTGCGACCGAATTTCTCGGTTGCTCTAATCGAGTGGATGGAGATGGGCGGAGTGTTTGCCCAGGGTTGTCTGCGCGGTGGCGGTGAGTATGGTGAGAAGTGGCACGAAGCCGGGATGAAGAAGCAAAAGCAAAATGTTTTTGACGATTTCATCGCCTGTGGTGAATGGCTGATTGAAAACAAATACACTTCGCAGAAGAAACTAGCGATAGCTGGAGGCAGTAATGGAGGGCTTCTCGTGGGTGCTGCCATGACTCAGCGTCCAGATTTGTTTGCCGCAGCCTTGCCTACTGTTGGAGTGCTCGACATGCTGCGCTTTCATAAATTCACGATTGGATGGGGTTGGGTCTCCGACTACGGTAGCGCGGATAATGCCGACGACTTCGACACTTTGCTCGCATACTCGCCTTTGCACAACATCAAAAAGGATAAGGTCTATCCCGCGACGATGGTGATAACAGCTGACACTGATGACCGCGTCGTTCCCGCGCATAGTTTCAAATTTGCTGCCGCGTTGCAAGCCGCCTATCAGGGCGAGAACCCTGTTCTCATCCGGATTGAGACGAGTGCAGGTCACGGGGCAGGAAAGCCGACGAGTAAGATAATCGATGAGTGGACGGATAAGTTTGCTTTTCTCGTCAAGGTGCTCGATTTTGAAAAGACAGCTGAAGCTGGCATTGCGGAAGACCCGTTTGCTTCGCGTTGAAATTGATTGCTGGTTGCTCGAACCTGGTTGCCTGTCAGCCGCTTTTGTTGAATGACATAGAGTAGTAGACCGACGTTTTAAACGAAAACTTTTTAACGGTTATAGCTGCGAGCTTGTCGCGGCGCCATGTTTGGGGACATGACACCGCGACATCTCTGCAGTAGTTAGCAATAAGTTTCGAGTTTCACCCGAGCGTGAACTCTGGCAGGATCAGCCTCTCGGTCTGACGCTGTTTGAGTTAGCTCGAATGCTTTTCGATGGTGCGCTTCAGGTCCGGGAGGGACATCAAACCGGCGTGGCGATGGACGATGGCGCCGTCTTTGAAGAACAGCAGCGTCGGCAAACCGCTCACGTTGTACTGAGCGGCCAGTTCCATGCTGCTGTCCGCGTTGACTTTGACGACCAGTGCTTTGCCGTCGACGTCGGTCGAGAGCCGCTCGAGCACAGGGCTGAGCTGTCGGCAAGGGCCGCACCATGTAGCGAAGAAATCGACGACGACCGGAAGCTTGCTCTGCAGCACGACCTGGTCGAAGTTGGAAGCGTTGACTTCATTGACACCTGGCATATTTTTATTCCTCGAGAATGATCCGGTAATCCGGATAGGTATTGGGGTTTCTGGCGTTTCGAACACACTGCTCAAAACATTTTCGTTCGAAACAAGCAATGCCGCGTCCTCTCTGTCAGAGGTGCGCGACGAATGCAGGCAAGGAATTGCTAACAAAGGCGTAATCGATTGAATCGCGGAATTGGAAGACGGGGTCCAAGTTGGACTTCGATCGCTACTAGCGGCGATTCGAAGTTTGATTGCGTCTCACGTTCGGACTCATTTTGAGCGCGAGCGGAGTTCAACTTGAACCGTTAGAGAGGTAGATGACGCGTGGTTCTTGAGGACCCATGTTCGGACTCGCAGGAGCGCGAGCAGGAGGTCAAGAATATCCGGTCAGCTACATCTTGTCTTCGATCACACTCTACATCCCGGTTCCACAGAGCGAGTTCGAGTTCGCGCGAACTGAGTGCTTGCGAGTTCGAGTTCTAACTCGTTGCCAAACTCAGGTCTATCTCGACGCGTGCGATTACATCCCGGTTGGTTACCAGGGTGCAATGACGAGAAGAGGGTTTCCGTGGAGCGATTAGGGCGAGAGGTGTGTTCGGAAATTCCAGAGCGATCGATTGATTACTCGATTACTCAAACCGTTTTGCCGCTCCAAGATCAATACTGAGAGCCCTTTTGGTGAGTTAGTTCACACAAATCGGACTAGCGCGGAAGTTTAAGGGAATGTTTAATGCCGGTATCCAAGCGGTTCTTAGTATGGCTGATCGATATCGATGATCGAGCCGAAACAACTGTTTCGACATTTGAGGGATATATCGGTGCCACCGCGCGCGGTTTCAAAGGGTTGCGCTAGCCAGAGGGCTTGTGCGTCAAATTGTTGCGATATTTCGCTCAAAGATTAAAACCGGCATGAGTGATAAACTGGGCGTCATATATGGGGCCAGAAGCATTGTTGCTTCAATTTTTTACTTACACGACCAGGTGAATTACATGAATCGTCGTACCAACAAACGTCGTAATAACAAGGGCATCGCGACTTGGCTCAAATGGTTGCTGGGACTCATGGCAGTGGCTTTTGTCTTGTGTCTTGCCACGTGCGGTCTCGGCGGATTCTTTGTCTATCAGGCGTTCCAGGATGGAACTGATCCTGTGAAAGCAGAGAAAGTTGCCAATACAATCGTTCAGATCAAACAGTTGCCGCCGAATTATAAGTATTCATTCGGCATGGACATGATGGTCATGACGATGGTCGTCGTGACGAACTCTTCTAACAAAATGACTTACATGCTGTTCAAGGTGCCAACGTCGACGGCTCAGGGTGCGAATCAGCCGAAGAGCGCCGATGAATTCGTTGAACAAATGGCAGCGCAAGGCGTTCCAACTGCTGGTGGCAGTGGAAGTAAGACGACCATTACTGTCAAAGAGAAAGGTAAAACAAAAGTCGGCAATACGGAAATGCCTTACATCATTGGTGTTTCGCAGAGTTCGTCTGGGAAGCAGCAACCTGCGTTTCTTGGCTGTGTGATGCCGTCGAAGGATGAAGCGATTTTGGTTTGCGCAGCGACAGAAGACGAGAGCAAGCCTATCGACATGACTGAGATCAACGGTTTCCTCAGTAACATCGAGTCGTTTAAGTAGACTCACGCTCAAACGAGTTTGGAAGCGGCTGAGCTGATGCTCCGCCGCTTTTTTTTGAACAAACCGCAGGCTTCAAGTTTAAAACTGCGCTGCTGTTTTGAGTTGTGACGGAGAGCGCTGCTGCCAAAGAGGTTTCGCTTGAGTTGAAACGGAAAGCGTCGTACGAGAGAGTTTTAATTGTTCGCGACTGGGTTGTTGATCTGTTCACGCGAACTGGCGCCAGTCTTCGTATTCCAAGCTGGGCTTGTCATGATTATTTAGCTTGCGCAGCCATAAATAGTTTGCCGAGGTTTGCGTTGGCCTAAACCTGCGATATTTCGAGGTTCTGACTCTGTGATTGATTGAGCTGTTCTTTGAGTGCTGGCGCAGTTTGAGGATCTCTTGACTACCGGATTTACCAGATATCGAAGAAACACTTAGTTTTAAATGTCATTTAAACATTTCAAATCAAAGAAGAGGCTTTCAGGCAAACCAGTAATTACAGCTCCAAGAACCAGTCGAGAAGAACACCTTGTTCCTCTCTGTTCTGCCGAGCTGTGAGTTGGTGCGCCGTGTTTTGTCCGACTTGAACCCGATTCGACGCCAATCGATCGGACAACCTGAAGAGGAAACCTATGGTGAACAACTGTCAAACACCGGACCGCAACATGTGCGCTCCGGACGGCAAGCTTGCCGTGCTTTTTGTCGATATCGACGGCACCGTCATGGTCTGTCAGAAATACTTCGATGGAGCGATGAAAGAATTCGCTCAGTTGATGTCGCTCAGTGGCTTTGACCGCAAGGAAGCACACGCGACGCTCAACCAGATTTATTATGGGTCCATGCCCCATCGCGGCTTCGAGCGCGGGAAGTTTGGTCAGGCAATCGCCGAAGCCTACACCGCTCTCTGCCGCAAACACAAAGTTCGCCGTCAGCAACTGACCGCTGACATCTGCGAACGCATCGGTCGTGCGCCGTTCTTCAACGCGCCCGAGCTCTTCGAGTACGCACTTCCGGTGCTCACTCGTGCCCGTCACAACTTCATGATGGTGGCTGTCACCGTGGGCAACCGCGAAGCGCAGAAGTACAAGATTCGCCAGGGCGGCTTGTCTTCTGTATTCGATGACATCATCATCACGCTGCAGGAAAACAAGGCTGGTCTGGTCGGCGAGTTCATCGAAGACATGGGTGTCAGTCCGCAGTTTTCCGCCTTCATCGGCAACAGTATTCGCTCTGACGGTGCTGCCTTGAGTAAGACGAACTTCGTCTACTTGCCGCTGGAGAGCAGCCTGACCGCTCCGACGGACAAGCTGCCCGTCAACACCGGCTTCCAGCAGATGACCTGCAAGGACTGGTTGGACGTCGAGGAGTCGGCGATCAATCGTCTCATTCGTCGCCGTCGCCAGGCGATCAAGCTTGGCGTTCCCGCTCCGTCCGCTCCGGCAGCGAAGGATGGCGGATGTTGCGGTGGCAGGCAGGGCGCGGACTCTCTTCCGGAAACCAGCACGGGCTCGGTCGAGACGACCGGCACGGACGTCGACTAAGGCTCAGCTATGACAGTTGAAACCTCAGTCGCCGTTGTGCTCGGCAGTGGATTACGAGCGGATGGAACGGCGACTGAGGTGACGGCGCTGCGCGCGAAAGCGGCGGCGGCGTTTCTCAGGAGTCGGCCCATGAAGCTTATCGCGTCCGGCTCTCGGGCGCCGAATGATACCGCGGAACATGGTAGAACCGAGGCTGAGGTGATGGCGGAGATCGTCGTTGCCGAGGGGGTTTTGGGGGATGATGTGTTGCTGGAAGACCAGTCTTTCGACACCTTCGGCAATGCTATCCTCACTGTTTCGCGGCATCTGAAAAATCTCGTCCCCGGCACTTTGTTTGTCGTGACTTCGCCGTTCCACATGGAGCGTGCGTTGTTCATCTTCAAACAGGTGCTGGGTCCAAAGTGGGCGGTTGTCGGTCAGGACGCTCCGGAATGGGAGGGCGAGACTCGCCAGCCCGGAGCGCCTGCTGCCCTTGAACGCGCTCGCCAGTTCTTCGATGGCATCGAGCCCGGAGATTTGGATGCTTGCCTGGCCAAGCTGATTGCGCGCATTCCTGCGTATGCTGGACGCGCTGCTTTGAGCGACGCTTGATGTTCAATCACTGTTTTGAAGTTCAGTCGAAGTGGGGCTGGAGTTTTGAATAGTGGAAACGGGCTGCATTAGTGACACTCGGGTGTCGCTTTTGCAGTTCCGTTTTTTTGTTTTGAATATGAAGCTGTATAGTAGCTCCTCAAGTACGGATACCGTGCAGTGAGTAATGAATCGCCGCGAGTTTATTTTGCCGAAACCACTCCCGAAGATCGGTTATTCCTGGTAACATTTTTCGAAGTGCCTCTTGGGCTGAGATGCTCAGGACTGCATTCACCACTTCGCGTCGCTGCTTTCTGGAACGCGAAAACGCTGCGCACATCGACGGAGTAGTTTCAAATGCCTGACGTACTTTGCCTTGGTGAGATTCTTGTGGATTGGGTTAGCACCACAGTTGGTGCGGAACTTCCGGATGCGGTGCAATTTACCAAGGCTCCCGGCGGAGCTCCGGCGAATACTGCAGTAGGTCTTGCGCGGCAAGGTGTTTCCACTGCATTCATCGGACGCGTATCGAAGGATGCATTCGGTGAATGGCTCAAGGGTGTGCTCCGCGAAAATAATATTGATGTTAGCAGTACGGTCGAGGATATCGGCGCGCAGACCCGCATGGCGTACGTAGTCACGACGGCCAGTGGTGACCGAAAGTTGGCTGCGTTCTCACGGATTGCCTGTGCCGATACCAGGCTGGAAGCGGCAGATCTGAATCCTCAACATTTCGCCGGTGCTTCGGTTTTGCATTTCGGCTCCATATCTTTAATCGAAGAACCGGCCAAATCTGCGACTGAAGCGGCTGTTGCGATGGCTAAAAAAAACGGTTTATTGGTTTCCTATGATCCGAATGTTCGTTTGGCTCTCTGGCCATCAGAATCTGCATGTCGCGAAGCCATTTTGAAGACTCTCAATTGGGCTGATATCGTTAAGATAAATGAGGATGAACTCTTCTTCTTGACCGGTTCGCGCGATCTGGAGAAGGCGGAACAGTTGCGATTGGAAAATTGCCTTGGTGTAATGGTAGTTACTCTAGATTCGCGAGGCGCCTATGTTTCGACCGCGAAGGGCAGCAAGATCGTTCCTGGATTTTCCGTGCAGTTAGTGGAAGCTACCGGAGCCGGGGATGGTTTTAACGCTGGTGTAATCGATGGTTTGCTCAAGTACGTCAAAACAACATCAGTTTCGCGGCGAGAAGCGCTCGATACGCTCACCATCGAGCAAGTTGCTGAAGCGATCCAACATGGCAATGCGATCGGTGCATTAGCCTGCACCAAAGCCGGAGCAATTCCCGCCCTTCCTACGAAGGCTGAGTTGGAAAAATTTCTGAGCACTCAGACCGTCAAGAGCAGTTGATTGATTGTCTGTATTAACAAAACTCTTGTTGAAAACCAGAGCCTTCGATTGTTACGGTTCGGTGCTCAATCGAACTTTCGCTGCACCATTTTTCAATTTTCGCTGCACCGGTTTCAAAAACTGATCTGTACTTTTGCTTAGACGTTCGGGGTCTCATCTCGCCCCCGGCGATGGCGATCAGGAGTTTGATTTCCAAGACCGCTGTCGAGCTCGTCATTAACTTCTGGGCGCGTCACCGTATGGGCATGGGCTCGGCCTGACGGAACGCCCAATAGCGGGGCGACGGGGCGGTTCTTATAGATCATTCCGAGGATGCTAAGCGGCACAGCTATCGCATCTCTCGTTGGCTTGCGCGATATGCGCGAATATCATAAACAGGAGTCTTTCCGATGTTCACTGAATACACGGTTCTCGTTCTATTGGTCCTTTCGGGGATTACTCTGGTCAGTGCAATGCTTGCTCTGGCTTCGTGGTTTTCCAGTCTCACTGGCGGACATCCGAGAACGCGCTATTGGTCAAAGCTGTTCGCCGGCGTCGCCTACATAGCGCTGGGTTTAGATGGTATTTTGGCTTCGTCGTTTCTTGCAGATAATCAGTTTTGCAGTTATCTGCTTGCCTGGGTGTTTCTTATAATGGGCGGCTTGGTATTTCGTTCCGGTGTCCTGCTCAGAAAGCAGGCGCTGAGCCAGAAGTGACCGGCGAATAAAGATTCGACGTTAAGCTCGTTGTCCTGATTGAAAACTGCCGGCAATTGTAAGCGGGGATGTAGCAATCGCGCTGTACATCCCCGTTTCATTCTCAATTGGTTAATATTACAATCTATAGTAACGCAGCGATTTAACCAACATCGAACACTCTTGCGGCGTAGGCTGAAGTAAATCCCTGCAAAAGGCAGGTCAAGAACTTATAATTACGCGTATTCCACTTCAGCCCCTTAGAAAGGTTTTGCGACCATGCCACAAGATGTATCCAATTCTCGGAAACTGTTTTCGGTGCTTTCGCTCGTAGCGTTGACTTGCACCATTGTGCCGCGCCAGGCCTGGGCTCAAGATTCGCAGTATGTAACCGATTACGGTAAAAAGACAGGCACTGCCAGTAGTACCAAGATCAAGACTACCAACACGACGACCAATGACGGTGAGACCTCCACCAAGACGACTGTCGAGTCAGTTCCTGGTTCCACCGCTGTGACAAAGCCAGCTACCGCGACCAAGACGACCTCGACCAAAACAGCGTCTGCATCAAGCGCTCCGAAGATCACGATAATCTGCAAGAACGTAAAACACGTTAATCCAGCAGCAGGTAAATGGAATCAGTTTGCCGACTACATTATTTTGAAGCCCGGTCAGGAGAATTTCCCGCTCACCTTAACCGTGAACAACGGCGTCGGTACAACTGCTTTTCGCGCGATTCGCGGCACTCTGTCCGGACGTGCTTTGTTCGATGAGAAGAGCTTCAAGGGTAATCCGACGCTGGTACTCGACTTAACTGGCGCTCTGACTGCTGGTTCTACTCAGATTATTTTTCAAGGCTTCGGGCCAGCTGGGGCTACATTCAATTGGGATTTGACCTCAAAGAGCAGCCCCGTTATTACCGGCTTGAATCCGAAAAGCGCTGGTCCGACATCCACTGTTAAAGCGGTCGGCAAGCAACTTCCTCTAGAAGTGAAGTCGTATCAAATCACCGTCGGTGGTAAGCCAGCGACCGTGAGTGCTGCGTCTGTAGAAGGTGTGGATTTCCGCGTTCCAGAGGGCTTGAAACCTGATACCAAAGGCGAAGTGCCAGTTCTTATAACGATCGCCGGCATCAAACAAAAGCCTCAGGTTTTGAAGGTGGTTCAGGAGCCTGAAATCACATCTTTCGACCATTTGTCGATTGCATCACAGCAGACAATGACGATTACCGGAAAAAATTTCGGTAAGGATTTATCCAAAGTCAAAGTTACTTTTGGCGGCATGCCCGGCACGATTTCATCGGTTAGTGACTCTTCGATTACGGTAACGACGCCGGAAATCTCCAATATGCCATCTAAACAAGAAGTGCAAATCGAAGTCAACGGCATCAAGTGCAAGAAGCCTGGCATCTTGTTCTTCTCGATGAGAAACGTTGAGAATGATGGTAGCGGTTCACCATATTCGGTGCCAGAACAATTTAACTAAACTGGATCATGGCTGCGGGGTACCGCATGGCAGACACTGAAGTGAGAGGCTTCTTTACGCGCTTAGAATTGGAGACAAAGTTATGGCCCTGGCTGAATTGAAACGAGAGCTCGATGCGATCGAGGAACGGTTGACGAAAGTCAGCCAATATCTTTGACGCCGATGCGTTAAAGGAAGAGATCGAAGCGCTCGAGAATCAGACTCTGGACCCAGATTTTTGGCAGGATCAGAAGCGCGCTAAAGAAGTCACTCAGAAACTCAGTCGCTTGAAAGGTGTCGTCGAAACTTATGAAGGCTGGCACTCCAGGCTCAGAGATTTGTTTGATCTGGTCGAGATTGGACTTGCAGAAGAAGACGAGAAGCTAATCGAAGAAGTATCGAGTGAAGTGACCGGCGGTTCAGTTGCCCTAAATCGCGAGTTGGAACGTTATGAATTGGAGAATCTGCTGTCGGGTGAATACGACGATTCAGCCGCCCTTGTAACCATTAACGCGGGTGCCGGAGGCACGGACGCGCAGGACTGGACTGAGATGCTTTTGCGCATGTATCTGCGCTGGTGTGAACAGCGCGGTTACAAGACTGAGATTCTGGACCAGTCGCCTGGTGAGGAAGCTGGTCTTAAAAGCGCGACCTTCAAAGCTGAAGGTTCATTTGCATATGGATACCTGTGCTGCGAGAAAGGCGTCCATCGATTGGTTCGCAAGTCGCCGTTTAAGCAAGGCAATGATTCGAGGCAGACCAGTTTTGCTGCCGTTGAAGTGACGCCGATGATGGATGGTAGTGAGAACTTGATCGAGATCAACGATGACGACATCGAAATCGACACGATGCGCTCAGGTGGAGCTGGCGGGCAGAATGTAAACAAGGTGGAGTCCGCTGTGAGAATTGTTCACTTACCGACGGGAATCGCCGTTAAGTGTCAGCAGGAACGCAGTCAGTTGCAGAACAAGGCGCTTGCCATGGAGATCTTGCGCTCGAAACTCCTCGCCAAGAAACAGGCTGAACGTGAAGAAGAGTTGGCTCGACTGAGAGGAGAGTCGGTACAAGCGAGTTTCGGAAACGCCATTCGTTCGTATGTTCTGGATGACAGGATGGTAAAAGATGTGCGGACTAAGCATGAAACTCCCCACGTCGAGTCTGTTCTAAATGGTGACCTCGATCCTTTTATAGAAGCATATTTGCGACATAAAGCGGCGAGCGCGAACAGCGTTTAAATCGAAAGCCACAGGCTGCCACCACTTTCAGATATCGCCAGCTCTGTTTTGAGCCCGTTGAACCGACATCCTCCTGCCCTGCAGTAAGAACCGCGCTGTTACACGGTTAGGTTGGAAGGACTTTCTGTGAGAGGGCGCTTATTTATAAATCGAAGCTGATCCTGTTTGTTGGTGATTGGCGACAAAACGCTCATGATCACTGCGTTTCACAATAGCGAAGCTCGCGATAAATTTGCAGCCTGCTGATGCATCAATCAGTTCTCCAGGAATTTGTTCAAACGCAAACAGGCTCTGTAAGTGTGTTTCAGAGTAGAGAAAACTGTGAGGTTTATCACATTTCTCCTGGGTAAACCTATCGGCGGATGGCCAATTGATCCCCGCGATGATGGCCAATCTTTGATTTTCGAGAGTGGTCCAATTTTGCGAAAACGGAAAAGACTAGTGCAGATATTACATCATGACAATGAGGCTGGAAATGCTTGTCCTGTCAGGCTCTCAAAGCTTCGCTATCGATTTCACGTTTCCTTAACTATTCCAAACCGCATGACATCCTGATCTTGAGGATGCCATTGAGGGTGGTGGCACACTGGATATCTCCCCCATTAATCGATTTCAAGTGGTTGTTATAATGGTCTGCTGACAACTCCTGTTTTTGTCAGCTAATCAATTGTTTGGGGTGCAAGGTTGGGCGGGATTTGCCCTGGTGGTCGTGCTCAATTAACGTTTTCTTTAGCATTATCGAAGGTTGTCAGTAGGTGTTGATCTTGGATTTTGATATAGGTGCGCCGTCTTGCTAGTTTGTCCAATATCTACCGAACCCAATTTCCCTGGAACCAACCCGAAGTCCGCAAAGCACTGAATCAACCTCTCGAAGCACCAACACCACGCAACAGCATGCCTCCAAGCAAGCTGACCTGGTTCCGGTATCGGTAGATCGCTTTAGCTTCGTTTCGTTGTTCGGTCCGGACGTTTTACTGTCTAACGCAGATGTGTCGTGTCTCAGTTTCGCAGCAATCCTTTTACTAGGAACGCCGCAGCGAAAATCCGTTTAGTGGCAATCCAGCTGGTGCCATTAGCGATGAATGAACACACGGACGTCTGCCGGCCGGCATTCAATTTGGCTTTGCCAACATCTCCTAACACTGGAGGACAAGATATGTCGAATACCACTGATGGTCTCAATGAGCTGCTTGGGCTGAAGCCGCTCGTTGCTGGGACCATTTCGTTTTCGGATTTCCTTGGCTCGCTCAAGGAACATCCTGAGCGTGCGGACACTGCTGCAGCACTGTTCGTTCGCGCTGTTAAATCGCTTGGAGAAGAGAACATCGACGAGGCGCATCCCGATCGCCAGCCCTATCTGCGGATGCTTCGTGCGATGAAACTCCCCTCGTATAACGCCTTCTCGGGTGTTCGTGGCAGCCAGCGTGTTGTCGCCCGCCTGATGAAGTTCTACGAGTCTGCTGCCCAGAACGGGTATCAGCTGCGTCAGATGCTCGTCCTGTGCGGTGGCCCCGGCAGCGGCAAGTCTTTCCTCGTGGATCAGATGGTTCGCGCGATGGAAGGACAAGTCGTGTACACGGTGGCCGGCTGCCCGGAACACGAGAATCCGATCAATCTGCTCAAACTGCTCTCCGCCGAAGAGCGGCTTGCCATCTCGATCAAACTCGGCATGGTCGAGCGCGATTCGTCCGGCAAGATTACAAAGGATGGACTCGCCGATCTCATGAAGGTCGCGCAGGAGCCGTGCGCTCACTGCTTCCGTACTGTCATGGGTCTGGACCGCGCCCCCAAGGGTGACGGCGACGACTGCAAGACCGGCTGTTCCGAAGATGGCGGTGCTACCGCGTCTGTCGCCGCGCCGAATCTCTCGACCTTCAAGGTCGAGGCTCTGCGCCTGTCTTCGCGAAACGCGGGCATCTCCGTGTGGACCCCGAGTGCGCCGGACCAGGGCTGCAGCCTGCCCGTCGCCATCCGTCAGGGGAACCGCGGTATCGTCCGCATGCAGGAAGCCTTCGACGCGAAGGGTGCCGAAGCTGGCGCAGTCAGCCAGTTGCAGGTGCTCCTCGAAGCTACCGAAGGTCGGCGCATGCCTGCCTCGGCGGTGAGCTGCGGTTCGAGCGCGGGTTTCATCCCCCTCGACCAGATGCAGGTCGTCGAGACGAACGAAGGCGCCTGGCTGCGCTTCGTCAAGGATCAGGAAGACCCGGGTAAGTGGCACCGGCGTGGGCAAGTCTTCGTCATGGACTACAACACTGTGGTCTGCGAAGAAGTGGCTGCCTATCTCGGCTTCATCAAGCAGCTCAAGGCTGTGCCCACGCTCGACCCGCTCGTTCTGAAGCTGCTGGCGACGGCAGCGGTGGCCAGTCGTATGAAGGATCTGCAGGACAGCGAAGGACCTTCGCTGGCTCAGCGCATTCGTATGTATGACGGCGAGCCGCTGATTCTGGAGAAGAAAGCCAGCTCTCTGAATGCCAAGCCGAACCCCTGGTTCGGTGGTGCCACTCTCGGCGCGGGCGCCAAGCCGGCCAACGAAGCTGCGGAGAAGAACTACTCGGTCACTGACCTCTGGGTCGCCGCTGGCGATGACGAGGGACGTACGGGTCTGGACTTCGGCTTCATGCTCTCCTCGGTGAGTCAGCTCTGCGAGCTCGGACTCCAGACCAAGCACCAGACGATCTCGGCTCTGTCCGCGGTCGGCTACCTGAAAGCGCGCGTCGAACGCGAGCTCCAGCGCCCCGGTCTGCCCGACGCTCAGAAGAAGATTCTCGAGCGCTCCAAGAAGCATCTGTCGATGGTGACGTCGCGCTACGGTTCGGTCGAGCTGATCGAGTCGGAGTATCGGCGTTTGCTGAAGACGCAGGTGCTGCAGGCGTTTTCGCCCGACTACGACACGCGTGCCGAAGACATGTTCCGCAAGTACTTCAAGCACGCGACTGAGTGGGGTAAGGGTAAGGACAAGGTTTTCGACGAGCGGCACAATCGCATGCTGTCGATCGACGTGGCGCTCCTTCAAAGGATCGAAACGGCGATGGGCAAGAGCGGCGACGACGCTGCCAATTTCCGGCGCTCTCTCGAGTCTGAGTTCATCGAGATCATGCGCGACCAGGCTGCCAGCATCGCTGGTGGTGGCGAAGCGGAAAACCAGCCGTCTCTCGGCAAGGACCTCTTCAACTGGGAGTCGCACCCGGAGATCAAGAAGGCCATCAAGAAGATTCTCGATGACGAGATCGCGATCAAAGTCGAGAAGATCCTCGGCGATGACACGAACATCTCTGATGAGGATCGTAAGCTTCGCGCCGAGTCCATCGAGCGATTCGATGCTCTCGGGTACACCGAGCCTGGCCGCAAGGTTGCGCTCGCCTACTTCAAAGAGTTCGAGCTTTGGAAGTAAGAGGACTGACCTGTTCAACAGTTCTCTTCCGTCTCTCTCACACTAATCCGAAAGGGTAACAACCATGACTACCAAAAACGTACAGTTCCAGATCTCCGAGGAAGAGCGCGCCAAGTTCTTCCTGCCGGAAGAGCCGTTCAAGGGCACCTT
>CAZRMH010000017.1:0-36143 GCA_964600935.1 uncultured Candidatus Obscuribacterales bacterium | reverse complement strand
AGGAGAGAGGCGACGCGAGCATCATTTTTAGCGTTGATGCGTATGGCGAGTTTGTTCAATGCCTCGTTGGCTGATACATAGTCACACTGACCGGAGTTGCCGGTTCTTCCGACGACTGAGCTGAAGAAGTACATGAACTGTAGTGTTTCAAATCGAATCGCTTTGGACAATGTCAGAGCGCTATTGACCTTGGTTTTGAACACACGCTCGAATGAATCGAGCATTTTGTCTTTGATCAGTGCATCTTCGATAATTCCGGCACCATGGATAACACCATCGATGTTCGACGTTTCGTAAATTGAATCGATCAATCGGCTAAACGCCGCATCATCAGTGACATCGCATGAATAATAGCGAACGTTCGAGCCGGCGGCTTGCAGTTGCGAAAGTGTCTCTCTGACCTCACGCTCACGCAGAAGTTGCTGATAGGTTTTTTCTACGTTTCGAACGTTGATGATTTTTCCAGCGGCTTGCAATTCATTGATTATCGCCGCTTTGAGGTCTTTAGCGGATTCCAGACCAGCAGTCACTGGCGACTCAACCTCGCTAGGACGAGGAAGACGGCCGACGATAACAAAGGTAGGCTGATGACGTCTGGCCAGATCGAGAGCAATCTCTGCGGTGATACCACGAGCGCCACCCGTGACAAGAACAACAGAAGAAGAATTCAATTCCGCTATCTTCGGATTCGATCCATTACCAGAAACTTGTGTGTCTAGATTATAGGTAGATTCGACGACTTCGAGTCCGAAACGATTGGTACCTTGAATGCCGATTTCAACGATATCGTCATCGGCAGTCAGCTCAGCCATAATCGCCTTGGCAAACTGCTCGACGGAAACCGTCGGTTCAAAGTCGAGGGCTTTTACGTGGACTTCGGAATATTCTTTAGCGATTGTTTTCGCCAGACCGACGACGCCAGCCTGCTGAACCAGCTTTTCCACAGGAAGCTCGCTATTCATATCTGTAGCACCGAATGCGCCACCAAGCAATGTGGTGGTAACTACGGAACTACGCTCTCCACCATCAGCAATTTCTCTCAAATCAGATTCAACATCTTTGATGATTTGGAATAGTCCTGTCACCGGCAGACTGGAGTCGGAAGACATGGGTGAGCCTGATAGGTAGATAACCGTTCCGACGTTACCGTGTTTTTCACGCAACTCATTAATCGCTTTATTGACCTTATCTTCACTCGCATCAGTTGAGACAAGACCTGCTGAGTTCAAGCCCGCTTCGACAAGGAGCTTCTTAAGCTTGTCGGCATTCTTGACTGAATCGGAAACAATAAGCGTTGCAACAGCAAGTTTTACGGAAGCCTTCACCGCAGCGTCTAATTTCTTTGCAGCAACCACACCGCGTCCGACGTTGTTGTAGTCACCGACTGCAATCGGTTCTGAATTCTTTAGGGTTCCGACTTCGTTGTTTTCACTGCTCTCCAGCGTGTCGTTGAGTGAGTGAATCCACTCGATGATACCCTGCAGAGTCTTTGTGCCTGCCAACTTCTCGATACCACTCTCTAGTTTCTCTTGAGTGACTTCCGGCAACAACTTTCTAAAGTTATTGAGAATTTCTACACGCTTGATCGAGTCGATACCCAGATCAGCCTCAAGGTCGAGCGTCGGATCGAGCATCTCGCGAGGATAGCCGGTGCGGTCGCTGACGATCTCATACAGACTGTCTACGAGAGCTTCCGTGTTAAGTCCGGTCGCCGCTTCGGATGGAGCATCCGCTTTCGCTTCTACTGCATAGTCAGAACCGTTACCGTTGTTGCCGTTTCCGCTCTCGTTACTAGCATATATCTCGTGTGAGCCATTCGCACCATTTGTTCCATTCGAACCGTTGGTGCCGTTATGACCGTTCTGTCCATTGACTGTCGAATAGCCGTTGTTTCCGGCTTGCACAATTTGTTCGGCGGGAATGAACTGACCACCAAATTGATTGAGACCGGTTGATTGATGTTGTGGCTCAAAGTGTTGAGTTGGAACCTGATGCAGTTGCTGAGCTGGGAACTGAGGCGCAAACTGTTGTTGAGGAAACTGTTGTGGCGGAAATTGAGGCTGAGCAAATTGTTGCTGCGGCAGTTGTTGAGGGAATTGCGTTTGTCCGAACCCCTGAGGACGGTTGGCGCCTCCACCTTGCAGGTAAGCCATCATGACGTGCTCTTGGGTCTCGAGGAAACGATTGGTCATTTCCTGCATGCTGCGCTGAAACTCAGACATCACGCGTTCCAAACTTCCTTCAGTTCTTCCATGTGCGTATATGGATGGCTGCAGTCCTTGTTGAGTCGACATATTGTATTGAGCGGGTGAATTGTTTAAAACACGGTTGTCGTTGACCGTCATCGGTCTTTGTTGCGTGACTGGAACGACACCGCCAGTAGTGTACTGACCGTTTGATGGAATCGCACCGGTTACGTTGGCTGGGTGACCACTCGTACCCTTGTTTTGTGCGCTCGCTACGGGCGATTTATCGAGAACGATATCGTTCTTAACGAGCTTATCTTTTCCATTTTCAGTGACATTTTGTGTCATGGTTCTACCTGTTTCCGTACTCAATTTCAGAGGTTTTGCGTGCTTAACTTCGGGCAAAGTTTTTGTCTGCAAATTTTTCGCGACTTTATCGACGCGTTCGATGCCTACACTGTTGACGCGGTAAAGCAGCGATCCACGCTTCCTCGCCGCGACAAGCTCATAAGAACTGCCCTGCAAGCCGGGCATACGATTCCAGAATAATTTTCCAATATCCTTAATTGCACCTTGAGCTGCGAGCAACCCGATAGTGCTGAGGAAATGTTCCAAAGAATTCTTAGCACGTTCAGTAGAAACTGCGACGAAATCCTTACCTTGCAGTGTAGATTCCGTCAGTCCGGTCAAGACACTGCCTGGTCCGACTTCAACAAAGAGTCGCGCACCAGACGCGTGCATAGCTTCAAGCTGTTTCGAGAAGAGAACAGGCTTGAGGGCATGAGCGCCGAGCTGATCGACTATCAGTTCAGACTTCGTCTCGTACGGCGTCGCGGTAGTGTTCGAATATACCGGCAGCATCGGTGGTTCATACTTATACTGATTTAGGGCCTGCATGAGCGGCGCTTGCGACGCGCTCAACAATGGGCTGTGAAAAGCCGCGGACACTGGAATCAATTTGCAGGCTATGTTTTTCTTCTTGAACAGATCCATCGCTCTGGCTACCGCTTCAGTTGCACCAGATATGATGCACTGAGCAGGAGTGTTAACGTTAGCCAGATAAACGTTTTGCAGATCTTTTATGAGTGCGCTAACCGTTTCCGAATCAGAAGAGACAGCCGCCATTGCGCCAGGGTTGTTCTTCGAACACTCATTCAAAATTCGTCCACGATCAGCAGACAGATTTAGCAACTGTTCGACAGAGAATACACCGGCAGCATGAAGAGCGACATATTCACCGTAACTATGGCCAGCCACCATATCTGGTTTTAAACCAAATTCTTTGAGCACCCGATAAAGAGCCAGGTCGCAAGCGCCCAGAGCAGGTTGTGCGATTTCAGTACTGGTCAGTTTCTCTTGCTGTGAAGTTTTTACTTCATCGGAGAGAGTCGCTGACGGATAGATCACCTTTGCGATCGACAATCCAATTTTATCCTTCAATATCTGATCGGATTCTTGAATCGTTTTTTGCAGTTCCGGCAAATACAAGGAGAGTTCCTTGAGCATGTCGATACGCTGCGAGCCCTGTCCTGGGAACAGGAATGCAACTTTGCCACTCTTCGTCGTATCAGCACAATAGTGAATGCCGATCGGCATACTGAAGGTCGCGGCATCTGGTTTCGCCAGCTGCTGCCTGGTTCGATCGAGTTTCGACTTCAGGTCAGCGAGCGAAGAGGCAACTATCGAAAGTGCGCACTTCGCGTTAGAGGAATCCTTGAACTTGAGCTGCAGTTTGCTGGCTAGTTCGAACAAACGGCGGCGAGGTAGGCTGGTTGCGACCGTTTCGACCTTCTCTTCAGCCTGAAGTTTTTCAATCGCCATCTCGGCTTGTTTGAGTGATTTCAGCAAATCGTCCTGCGATGCCGACTTCCAAACAAACAATTCAGCAGGCCAGGCCTGCACGACCGGTGTCTGTTCACCAGTACAAGGAGGGTTGTATTCCTCCAATATAGTGTGGAAGTTGGTGCCACCGAATCCGAAGGCACTAACGCCCGCGCGACGAGGAGTTGCAGCATCCGAATGAAGCCATGGACGGCTCTCGGTATTGAGGAAAAACGGTCCTTCGCCGAACTTACAAGCAGGACTCGGCGTCGTCACATTTATACTTGGTGGAAGAATTTTGTGATGCAACGACTTAGCGATCTTGACGAGAGAAGCTAAACCGGCAGCGGCTTTGGTGTGTCCAATATTGGTTTTGACTGAACCAATTGCGCAGCTTGCCGGAGCTGCACCGAATTTCTGGAATACCTTGGTCAGTGCTTCAACTTCTGCCTTATCACCAGCTACGGTACCAGTGCCATGAGCTTCGACGAGTCCGACGGACGATGGTGATAGACCGGCATCCTCATAAGCTCTTTCGAGGGCAAGCATCTGTCCTGCTGGACGAGGAGCGGTCAAACTCAAATCGCGTCCATCGCTGGATCCACCGATCCCGCGAATCACCGCGTAAATACGATCGCCGTCACGCTCAGCATCGGAGAGACGTTTCAAAACGATCATCGCCATACCTTCACTGATAACGATGCCGTCGGCATTCGCATCAAAAGTATGGCAGCGTCCACGCGGAGACAATGCATGAGTCTTGGAGAAGCTCATGAAATCACCAGGTTGGTTATGCGTATCGGCCGCTCCAAGAAGAACCACATCACTGGTTCCAGCGCGAAGATCGGAAATGCCGACATAGAGAGCGGCGAGCGAACTCGCACAAGCAGCATCGATAGAGAAGTTTAGTCCCTTAAGGTCGAGTCGATTGGCGACTCTACCGGCGGTGACGTTACCGAGGTAACCGGCGAATGAATCTTCGGTCCATTCAGGCAGGCGCGATTTGATTTCTTCTACAGCCTCGTCATCAAGACCATCGAGTTTCCATCCGAGCATCGAGCGCAATGAATAGAGCGCAGTGATCGGACCGTGCCCGGCATTAGCCAAAATTACCGAGGTTTTTTCCCGAGCAAATTTTCTCTGGTTATAACCCGCATCAAACAACGCACTGCGAGCCGATTCCAGAATGAGAACCTGCATCGGATCGATAGCATCTAGACTGCTTGGCGGAATTCCATAAGGAGTGGGATCAAAGATAACGTCGGCAATGAAACCACCCCATTTCGAAACACACTTGTCGCGTGCCAGTGGATCTTTATCGTAATAATTTTTCCAATTGAAATGCGTCTCTGGCACTTCGTCGATTGAGTCGACTTTGTTGAGAATGTTCTGCCAGAAGGTTTCCACATCATTGGCATGAGGGAACATACAAGACATTCCTACGATGGCTATGCCTTCGCGTCGGGACTCACCAGCGACTGAGACTTGCAGATTACGCTTAGCAAGTTCAGCTAGTCTTTGCTGACCTTCAGTAGCAATATTGTGATGCAATTGCGCGATGGTCAAAACAGAATCATGCATCGCGGCAACTTGCCCGATCATATACATGCCTTCTTGCCATTGTTTCTCAACAGTAATTGTTTCCAAATCGCTGCTCTTACCGCGCGCCGTGCCTTTACTGGCGATACGCAAGCGGCCGAGATTCATCAATTCCAATTCTTCACGAATTTCATCGCGACTTTTGTTTTGCGTTTGCAAATCGACTCGACAACGATCGAACGTTTCCTTATAAGGAGAATCGATACAGCGGATCGAATGTCCCGGTCCCGTTTCCAAAAGAACGGTGTCATCGCACTTAAGGGCCGCATCTTGGAAGACTGAGACGATTGCACCAGCACTGACTGCTTCTTCTGTAAAGAGATAAGCCGTTCCAACCAACATGCCGACTTTAATTCCGCGCGCGGCAAGCGGCGCGGCCATGGTCGCCACCATTGCGGCGGAGAGATCATCATGGATGCCGCCAGCAAACAATATGTGGAACGTTGATGGTTTGTCCTTTGGACCAATTGATTCGAGAAGCACTTCGACCATTTGTTCCCAGAGAACAAAACTGGAACGAGGACCGACGTGACCGCCGCATTCTTTTCCTTCGAAAATAAACCGACGCGAACCCATTTCGATAAACGATTTGAGAAGCAGCGGTGATGGCACGTGCAAATATGTCGCTGTGCCTGCCTCTTCGAGTGCTTTCGCCTGATCCGGACGACCACCCGCGATCAATGCAAACGGCGGTTTGTGGCGATTAACCACATCCATTTGTTCTTGACGAAGTTGTTGAGGAACGAAGCCGAGCGTACCGACGCCCCACGGCTTGTCACCGAGCATCGCTTTGGTTTCAACAATAAGTTTCTCGATTTCAGGACCGCGCATCATAGACAGTGCCAGGAATGGCAAGCCACCGCCTTCGGCAACTCGAAGAGCGAACTCGCTAGTATCACTGACGCGGGTCATGGCGCCCTGAACAATCGGATAACGTGTGCCGTGCGATTCAGCCAGTGGGGAATTCTCATCAAGAACTTTCAGGTTTGAAACGGTCTCGATTTGTTCGGTTGCAGTCTGTCTGATTGCTTCGATGCAACCAGATACGGTGCCACCAGTAAGAGCCAAGTTTTTCGCGAAGCAAGAATCCTGACCAACAATCCAGAGTTCGTCATCCAGAGTTTCATCGTTATTAGAACTCAGAAAATCAGCGGCTTGTTCTGGATTCAAACGTTCCAACTCTTGCAGTCGAGGCGAACCGTTGGCACCAAGAAGTCTGTAGCGGCCTTCGCCAATTTGGAGCAGTGATGTTTCCGATCCATCCAATCTTTCGAAGCGCGATTGCACATCGACAGGAATCATCGAGTCGCGACACAAGTAGAGTTGCGAGTCAAGCACGACTCCAGTCGCGCCTGCTGCGGCGACTGCTGCTGCAGTGTGGAGACCGATTCCACCCTGAGCCCAAACGGGCACCTTCAACTGACGAGTACATTGTTGAACGAGGACGAACGTAGTGGTATCACCTACGCGACCGCCGCTCTCATGACCTTTGGCGATGATGGCATCGGCGCCGGACTTTTCAGCAAGCAATGCTTCTTTGATGCTGACCGTTTCAACGATAACTTCGAATCCTGCCGTTTTCGCAGCAGCAATATCCTTTTTCAATGTATTTGAATCGAAACTGCTCAGTCCCGCTGTGATAACCATCACGGAATTCTTCAGAGCTGAGAGATTCAGCAAATCAGGTTTCGGCAAACGGCCCGACCTGCAGCGAACCCCAATTCGCCCATCTTTCGAGCCGAGACGAAGCCTCTCGACCGAACGACGAATTTCAGTTTCGTCGCTAACGAACTCTAAATCGAGTAATCCAGTTGCTCCTGCCCGAGCAGCCGAAATCGCGAGACCAGGCGTGTTTAACGCTCGTCGCGGTCCCGACGGAGAAATTGCAATTATTCCCAGTGCCGACACTGACGCTCCGATTTTGACGCGGCTGGTCTTTCGTGCCTGAAAGCTGCCCATACGTCTGCTATCTACCATCCCCCCCAGAACCCTATCTCACTGGCGCACATTGTATGGTCGATGTGCACTGTGTTCGGCTGAACTATCGCTATAAACGCGCCAATTCGGCTATAGGGTTTCTAGCCTAGAGTCTAGGATTTTCCGGGCGATCTTGCCAGGGGACAGGTTTTAACTATTAAGCTTCCGTGAGGCACGGGGGTTACAAAGGTGAGTCAGAATTTAGGTTTCCAAGCGAAACTTAACTTCACCGTTCACTGCTTAAAAAACTAACAACTCGGTTTAAATACTGAAATCACAAACCTACAAAAGTAATGCTAAGAATGCTGGAAACGGGCGAGTATAATAATTCGGTTACCAGGAACGGACACCCTTGGCGGAACTAGGGCACAAAACCTCATCATCGGAGAGCGCGACACCACAGCGCTCTGAGCCGAATAGCGTCAAGATTGCCTTGGTTAGTTGCGGTCTAGGCAATGTCACCCGGGGCTTCGAAACCTCGACGGCGCGCTGGTATGAAGCACTAAAGAAATACACCGCTCTTGATGTTCGATTGTTTTGCGGAGGTAAGTATCCTGGCGGAAAGCAGCTCTGGAACATGCCCAGAAACAGTATGTGGACGAAAGGTGTTCACTCGCTTCCATTCATTTCGGAACAACATCGCTGGGAGTGGACCTACGGAGTAGAGCAAGTCAGCTTCTGGAGCGCGCTCAATTTCGAATTACTCGATTGGCGCCCGGACGTCGTCTGGCTGAAAGACTTCCCCCTGGCGCATTTGGTGAGCGCCAGTCGTAATATCTTCGGTCTCAAATTCAAAATTATTTTCGCTAATGGCGGATTGCCCGATCCAAACTCATATAAGGATCTGGATTTTATCCAGCAAATTCAACCGCGCAAATTCGAAGAAGCCCTCGATATGGGCATTCCTCGCGAAAGGATGGAACTGCTAACCAATTGCTTCCCAAACCTGGACTCCGAAATTGACCGCTCGGATGTTCGCAAACAACTGGGTTTGAAAGATGATGATTGGGTTATTTTGTGCGTTGCAGCCTGGAATAAATATCACAAACGTCTCGACTATCTTATAGATGAAGTAGCTCGTATCAACGATCCTAAAGTGAAACTTGTGCTCTGCGGCGCTCCTGAAGTCGACACCCAATCATTGCAAGAACAAGGAAAGAAACTGCTCGGCGACAGAATCCACTGGCTCACTGTCGATGTCGACTACATTCCTTCGATTATGAAAGCCAGTGATGTTCTCGTTCTTCCAACTTTGCAGGAACACCTCGGTAACGTACTAGCCGAGGCCGCCATGTGTGGTTTGCCGCTAATCAGCCATCCACACCACGGTGCGCGGTATATCATTCAAAATGAATTCTGGATGACGGACCTTTCGGAACCGGGTAATCTCACCAGCCGCCTCCTCTGGATGCGCATAAATGAGCCTGCCGTCGCTGTCGAATTGGAGAAGCTTAAAGCCGACGTACACGCCCGTTTCAACGAAAAGCTCCAGGCAGCTAAATTCGAAAGTATGGTTTTAAAAACTATGTCGCTCGGAGACAGTCGCATCGGCGCGGCTGGATAAAAAAATTTCAAGCTCAACCAACGACGAGACTTCACACTTAACCCTCGACGAGTCCAAGCCAGCTAGTAAAACGGGCGTTCTCATTGGTCTGCAGATTGCTATTTTTTTGTCAGCGATCGACCAAACCGTACTAAACGTTGCTATTCCGAAGATAGCGACAGTCCTGAACGACTTTGATCGGGCCGCTTGGTTGATAACTTCTTATTTGCTCTTCGCAACAGTCACGACGCCAGTGGCTGGAAAGCTTTCAGATATCTTTGGCGTGAAACCCATTTTAGTCATCTCCACGGTGCTTTTTGGTGTCACATCAGTTCTTTGCGGAATGGCTGGCTTGATTCCCAATTTATTTCAATTGGCAGCGATGGACCAACTAATTCTCTTCCGCGCCCTGCAAGGCATCGCAGGTGGTGCAATGATCGGACTGAGCTTCGTAGCGATTGGTGAAATTTTTAACGCCCGCGAACGCGGTAAATATCAGGGTTTGCTGGCCGCAGCGTTCATCGTTGCGGCGATCATCGGACCAGTTCTCGGTGGCTGGCTCGTCGAACATCAAGACTGGCGATATATTTTCTATATAAACATTCCACCAGTCGTGGTGGCAACGATAGTTTTCCTATATACCTACCCAAAATCGTCGAGAGCCAAAGCCCAAGCGGTAATTGACTATGCAGGAATTGCCCTATTTATTCTCTGCATTGCTCCATTACTTTTGGCATCATCCGAAATCGGAAAGTCCGGCTCGATCAACTCAACTTCCTTTATAGAAGGAACGATTTCGCTCATTTCTCTAATTGCATTTCTCATTCGCGAGAAAGCGGCTAAGGAACCGCTTATACCGCTGCAAATTTTTCGAGACCGAATAATTAGCATTTCGCTGTTCACGGTCTTCACCACCGGGATCGGACTGTTTGGCTCCATGCTTCTCATCGCGATGATGCTTCAAACTGTCCTGGGCATTTCGGCAACCGAATCGGGTGTATTGCTAACGCCGCTCATGCTCGTCGTTGCGGGCGCCAGTGTAGCTGGCGGACTGTCGATTGCCAAAACCGGGAAATATAAATTGCTCATTCTAGTCTCACTGATTCTGATGGAAATCGGCACGATTCTTTTGAGCATGGTGACGAAAAATTCCTCACCAGCCTTCCTGCTAGGCTCAGCCTCAGTCGGTGGAGTTGGACTGGGTCTACTTCTTCCAATCCACAGCATCATCATTCAGAACTTCGTAAAAGGAAACTTGATGGGCGTCGCGACATCGATGTCCCAATTTTTCCGCTCACTGGGTGGTACTTTAGGAACAGGTATGATGAGCGCACTGATGCTCACGCTGATGAAGCAAGGCTCGCTGGAAACCGCAGTCCATACCGTTCTTACCCTCTACGCAATAAACTTGGGCATAGCAATTTTCTTCAACTTCTTCCTACCCGAAGTCGAACTAAATACAAAGAAACCCGCCTGAAATCGCATCAGCAGCAACTCACCGAGGCAAGGCCAGTTTCAAATGCCGCTCGACTAGTGGTTCCAATGCTGCTCGATTGAAACTTCAAATGCCGCTCGACTAGAAGTTCCAATGCTGCTCGATTGAAACTTCAAATGCCGCTCGACTAGAAGTTCCAATGGCTGCTCGATTGAAACTTCAAATGCCGCTCGACTGGAGCGCCGGCATCCTGCCGGCTTCGATACCGCTAAATAACGGCGTTCACCGATTAACTAATCACCAGTGTTTCAGTCGGGCTAACAAGTTCATAGGTTACGCCGCGCCATTGAATTCGATTCGTCAGAAGTGACGCGAGCGTCATAAACGGCAAAACCAAGTGTGCAAGCGGAATAGCAAGACACGAGCTCAAAAGAGATTCTGTCAGGTACTCCTGGCGATCCAGCAGAACCTTCTGCCAGAGACGTCGAGCTTTGAGCAAAAAATAAACTTCCACCGGAATCAAAAGGAAACCGGCAGCAATGGCGACGGCAAAGGAAAATTCGCTTGTCGCAATCCAGCCAGTGGTCGCCACTACCATTAGTACCAACCAGACAAGCATGAATGCCGCCCGCACAATTGCGCGCTTCCAGAGTTCCGGATAATAAACTTTGGTGAGAATCAGTTGGCGATTCGTCCATTCCATTATTTCTGCAAATGGAGCGTCACCATCGCTGGCAACCAGGCACTGAGGAACGAATCGCACAGTCAGTCCATGCTTCTTGACGCTGGTGGTCAACGAAAGATCGTCGTCAGCGGCTTTGTCCCATGCTTCTCGAACACCGGTTTTCTCAAACACAGTTTTGCGAATCGCCATCGCGCCACCCCAGGCAAATGCGTATTTCGGATTCGCCATTTCCCAGGCCGTAACACGATTCCATAGCGATCTCAAAATCGAGGCCCAATTCGTAACAGACGCTATATAGAACCGATATCCGGTCGTAACGCCGACCGTTTCATCGCTGAGTGGCGCCACAAGCTGTCTAAGAAAGTCTGGACGGGCAATCACATCCGAATCAACGAATACAAAAACTTCTGATTCCTCACGAACATGTTCAAGAGCATGAAGTTGATTGTTCAGTTTTTGAGCTCTCCCGCTTGCCACGCCCGCGACGATCACGGACGCCGGCCGAGAGGTGCGCTCTGCTAATTCGACTAAATGCAAGTAGGCGGGGTCAGTATCCTGAGCAACTGCAAAAATAACTTCGAAATCCGGATAGTCCTGATTCAGCAGTTTCTCTACGTTTTCGCGAAAGGCTGGATCCAATCCTTTACACGGCAATATTACAGATGCTTTAGGTAACTGCGTTCCAGGCGTTCTTCCGAGTTCCGCCTCTACATATTTATAGAGGCGCTGAAAAGCCGCCCCCTGAATAAGAGCGACAACGAAGGTGATTACGACGAGGAATGCAGCAACGAAAAACATGTCGGTGTGTAGGTTCCGATTGAGACTCTAAAAGTACTCGATTGAGTTTATAGGCGTTCTGAGTCGACGCTATCGAGCGAACGGAGCGGACTAATCAAGTATAATGCCACTCCTGTCACAGATCCAATGCACTCAGTTATCTAAGATTGAGGTAAGGTCAAACGCTGGGAGTGATTTATGCGCGGCCTTCTATATAAAGCATTCAGTGCACTAGGACAAAGCAAGGTCAACCGAATCGAGTCAGACAGCGCCACTCCACGTGAAGCACAGCTGCGTAAGCTCGACCAAATCGTCGTTGAAAATGCATCGACACGATTCGGTAAAGAACATGGCTTTGCCTCGATTAAAACTTGGGATGAGTTTAATCGAGCTGTAAAAATCCGCGACTATGAAGGTTTTCGAGGATACATCGAAGACGTAATGGCAGGCGCCGACGGAGTTCTCACAACTGAAAAACCGAAAATGTTTGCGACCACCAGCGGCACAACAGATAAGCCAAAATTTATCCCAATTACGCCTGGATATATAAAGGAATTTCGCGAAGCCTCTGTCGTAAGCGGTTATCACTTGCTCCGAACCTTCCCCAAGATTGCCCAAGGAACCGCGCTGGTGATGACTTCACCAGCGGAAGAGGGCAGAACCGCTTGTGGAATCCCTTATGGATCGATGTCAGGTTCTCTATTTAAGAACGAACCATTCCTGGTGAAAAAATATATTTCGCCAGTACCGTACGAAATTTTTCTGATCAAAGATTACGAATCCAAGTATTACGCGCTCCTGCGAGCAGCTCTTGCACTGCCAGTTGCCGTGTTCTACACATTGAACCCAAGCACTATTCAATTGATGTGCCGAAAACTTCAAAACCATGCAGAACAACTGATCAAAGATGTTCATGATGGAACAACGACTCCGCCTATCGCCCTGGACAACATCACGCTAAGCGCATTGAAGCGAATCGTAAAACCTGACCCTGCCCGGGCTCGTGAGCTGGATAAGTTGTTGAAACAGGGACAGTTCACGCCCGAGAAAATTTGGCCGACACTACAGGTAGTATCTTGCTGGACAAAGGCCGCGGCAGCGTTCTACCTGGCGGACTTCCCGAAGTATTTTGGCAACACGCCAATTTGCGATATCACCTATGGTGCCAGCGAAGGCAGAGGAACGGTTTTTCTCTCGCCCGAAAAGCAGATGCTGGCTATCAATTCACACTTCTTCGAGTTCGTTCCGGAAGACGAAATGGATTCCGCGAATCCGACTATCCTTCTGGCAGATCAATTAGAGGTAGGCAAAAACTACTTTATTCTGTTCACCACCTCGGCAGGACTGTACCGATACAACATCAACGACGTAGTGAAGGTCACCGGTTATCATAATAAAACTCCACTGATCGACTTTCAGTATAAAGGCGGCAACATCAGCTCGTTCACCGGCGAGAAGATTACGGAACTGCAAGTTACTCAAACGATGCAGGCAGTGCTTGCCACCGCAAATAGTGGAGTCCGCTTCTTCACCGTAATTCCACAGTTCCGCCCTGAGCCTCACTATGAACTCTGGATTGAACCCGAGGCATCGTCTGATGGAACGCAAGCAGCCAAGCAGGTAGAAACAATCGCTCGTCGCTTCGACGAAGAGCTCAGCCGGCAAAATATCGAATATGAAACCAAACGCGCTTCGGCAAGATTAGGAGCAGTGACGTTTAAACTTATTGCGCCTGGCACATACGAAGCATTTCGCGAACATCTCACAGCGAAAGGCACACCTGATAGTCAAATCAAAATTAGCCATCTTAATCCAAAGTCAGAGACGACTGCGTTTCTCTCGGAACGCTTGATGCCGGACGCCGACTTCGTCGAGTCTCGCAAATAGCATTAGCAAGCTGATTTGAGAACTTGATACCGCCAAAACCGTTTAAGTGAACGGAGTCTCTATAGTCTCTTTTCTCAAACAGACTAAAGTCGCACAAATCCCGATAATTAGATCGTTTCGAAGATGACACCAGTTTTGAAACGTCGTTTAGATATCGAGCATAGACTGCAGAATCGAGCAAATCCACATTGCACTTCCGAATCGGCATGTTCACTACTATCAGGTCGATCCCGTTGCTTTCGCATAGCTTAATCAGCTTGGACAAACAGCCCAGTTGTCCCTCGTAAAACTGCGAACTTGGTTTGCGATATCGAGCCTTGTAGTCATCCAGATTGTCACGATACTGTCTAACAATATCCTCTCGGTGAGCGACTTCCGCATGGATAAGTCCAGGCACCATATCCAGTGGCTCATACGATGAAAGGATGGTCATTCGTTTTTCCAGCGACATTGCCTGTACCGACAACCAATTATTCAACGCGCGATCGCTCCATGAAGTGAGCATCTTTGAGAACTCCATCTGGAGATCCAACGCCTGACGTGACAACGGTAACGCTGAAGTGATGCTTCGAAAGAGCGTCGAGTTTACATCTGAACTGAGAGACAGCTCCAACTCTTTTGCGGAAATCAGGCGACTAACATACCGATAGCACTCGGTATCGAATGGAGATTGCATAGTACTGTCGATGAAGTCCCGCGGGGCGATCCCGTAAATAACCAGCCGAGGCTTCAAACCCTCGCTCAGACCTTCTTTCAAAGTAAGATATGCATCGGAGACAACCTGCCCCGGCGCGGCAAGACTGATCGTCGATTGCGGATGTCCCAGCCGACCAGCCATCACAGAGTCAAAATATCGAGCCTTACGATAAGTCGTCAAATCAAAACGTCTAGCGCTCCAGGTTGCATCACCCTCAGCCATAGCCACCACCATTAGTGATGAGCCCAGTAGTACCGTATCCGGTAGCGATTTCTCAGAACCCGGAGTCGAATTCGTGGTGCCGTTCCTGACTGTTTCCCTGATGTTCTGAACGGACCACCACGACCAGCTATGAATCGGAAAATCATACTTATCGACGCATCCCACCGAGCATTGGCCAACAACGTAGCTAATGACAATGAAAAGCACCAGAGATAGAACGAATCGGGACAAACGTATCTAGTAAGGTTCAGCGGCCGGTGTAAATAAACTAGCGAATTCAGCATAATTGAAAAAATCAGGCAAAAACGCGATCACTATCCTGCTCGATATATCAACAATTTCTCATCTAGCTGAAATAGTTAGCTTAAATTAACATGGAAACTCGGCAGCAAATCAAGGTTTTCGGTTCCCTCAGCGAATGCCTCGAAGGTTGTGAGACGGTTCGCCTTGACCTCTTTACATTGACCTTGGTAAATTTGCCATCTGTATTATATGGATCAAAAAGGCTGGAGTCATAATGCCAGATACGAGCAATAAGCCCCGCGTACTGATTTTCATCGTCGCCTACAATGCCGAGAAAACGATCGAAAGTGTCCTGAAGCGCATTCCCGATTCGCTTCGTGACTACGACACCGAGATTCTCATCATTGACGACGCGTCGAAAGACAAGACGTTCGAAGCCGCAGAGGCAGCTCGTGTCAAAGGCGAGATTCCGTATCCAATAAACGTTTTGAGGAACCCACTCAATCAGAGATATGGCGGAAACCAAAAGATTGGTTATCACTATGCGATCGAGCGTGGTTTCGATTTCGTCGCACTCGTTCATGGCGACGGACAATACGCGCCAGAAGCGCTGCCACGACTTTTGGAGCCGCTGATCAAAGGTGAAGCAGAAGCGGTGTTCGGTTCACGCATGATGACTTTGACCGGGGCACTCGAAGGTGGAATGCCATTATATAAGTACGTCGGCAATCGCATTCTGACTGCTTTTCAAAACCAGGTGCTCGGCAGCAGCCTCAGCGAGTTCCACACCGGATATCGGATCTACAGCACCAAAGCTCTTCAAAAACTTCCGTTCCATCTCAATACCAATGATTTCCACTTCGACACCGAAATCATTATTCAATTTATTGTCGCTGGACTGCGCATCAAAGAATTGCCTATTCCAACGTTCTATGGCGAAGAAGTTTGTCACGTCAATGGCATGAAGTACGCCTGGGACGTGGTAAAAGCCAGCGCTGCTGCTCGTTTGCAACAGTACTGCTTGATGTATCGCCGCAATTTCGATGTACAACCTCCGGAAACTGACTCGTGGAAGCATCGTCCAAAGCTTGATTTCGAGAGTTCGCAAACCGCAGCGCTCAACTTGATCAAACCGAATTCGAGGGTTCTCACTTTCGGAGGAGACTCAGCCATCGATCTGATTCCGCTGCTCGAACAAAAGGGCTGTCAGGTCACCGTTCTGGATAAGGAATCGCCGATCACCGGTAATCATCCACAGCTTAAATATTATCAACACGACCCGGATTCAGACGAGCGTCTGCCGATCGACGTCACCGATCATGACTACATTCTGATGCTTGATGTTGTGGAACAAGCGCACTCGCCTGAGGATTTCCTCGCTCAACTCATGCAAGCCTGCACCTACAACTCTCGCGCGCACCTAATTGTGAGCAGCGCGAACGTCGGCTTCTTCATTACTCGCTGGATGCATTTGTTCGGACAGTTCAACTATTCGAAGAAAGGGATTCTCGATCTCAGGCACACAAGACTATTCACCTTCGACAGTCTGCAACGCGTGGTATCAGAAAGCGGTTTTGAGGTAATCAATGTAGAAGGCGTCCCTGCGCCGTATCCACTGGTACTCAAAAACGAGAAATTTGCTAAAACGCTGCTGAGTTTGAACAGCAAGCTGATCAAAATTCGCCGTACGTTGTTTGCCTATCAAATTATTGTTGTAGCAAAACCTGTTCCAACTCTTCCGGCATTGCTCAGAGATGCGGTCGGACATAGCAAAGAACGGTTGGAAAAACCAGAAACACTTGCCGACAGAGAACCAGTCTCCGCCAGGTAATCGCGATGGCGCTAACTGTGCCGCTGAAAGGTCGGACACCACGAGTAGTGGCGATCATTCCGTCGTACATTGCCAGCTGTCAAATCAATGTAGTGAAACCACTCACTGCTCTAGAGCGCGCTGGACGTATAAAGTTTAAACACGTCCTCGAACACAGCGCTAATTCTTCGCACATAGCCTGGGGCGACCTGGTCGTGTTTTGTCGCAACACAGAACCCGGTTACAGACACCTTTTGAGTGAAGCAATCGGCAAAAGGAAACCGGTCATCTACGACATCGACGATAGTTTTTGGGACATATCAGAATCTACAGATCCGGATCTTGCGCGCTACCACCTTCAGCCATTACGTTTGAAACAGCTAGAGGTTTACCTCGCATACGCGAATCTCGTTCGAGTCTATAGCCCACTTCTGAAATCGCGTGTCACACCGTTCAACGAAAACGCTCGAATATACCGCTCCTCATTTGATTTTTCGAAGGTACCAGAACGACCAATTTACCGTTCGCCCTCAGAAAAGCTCGGTATCGTCTACGCCACCAGTAGAATCGTCGACGATCAGTACAAAGTTTTCCTTCCAGCTCTTGCTGAATTCATGAGAGACAATCACGATTTAGTCGACGTAACCATCTGGGGTTGTAACCCTCCGGAACTCCTCACTCTGCCTGGAGTTACATCGAAAAAATTGGTTGGCAAATACGACGACTTCCTCAAAGAATTCGCACGCAGTGGTTTTGAAATCGGACTCGCACCATTGCAAGATCACGAGTTCAATCGGTCGAAGAATAACACGAAATTTCGCGACTACGGTGCCTGCGGTATCGCCGGTATTTATTCAAATGTCGATGCGTATGCTGCATCTGTGACAAACAACTGCGATGGACTACTTGTGGACAACTCGGTCTCGGCTTGGCGTGAGGCCCTTAACAAATTAGTTTTCGATTTAAATTTCCGGAAGAATATACAAATCAATGCTAAGGCGAAAGTATTCGCAGACTATCGTCAGGAACTGATTGAAGATCAATGGTTCAGTGACATTGAAGAATTGCTCTCGGAGGCACCATCATTTTTGAGTAAATCAGCGAAGTCACTCAAGGTATCCGTCATCGCTGAAAGAGATGGACTGAACGGAGTTGAAGTGGGAGATTTAACTCCACACCGCCAAACATCATTGGTCGATAAAATTTACCTCGAATTACAGTCGCCATCAGGCTCGCCTCTGCGTGGCGGAGCAATCTCGGCACATAAGCTGAGCACTACAGGTGGTTCCATCCAGTTTGACTTTCAGCCGATTCGGAACTCGAGCGGGAAGAAGTTCGACCTCCACATCGCTGGCGTCTCCATAAGATCAGACCGCCGGTTGCCCTACAAATTAACGTACTACTAGAGAACGTAAATCATATGCAAACTTGCCTTTGTAAATGCAAAACGGAGTGATCGTCAATCAGAAACGATCGCTCCCACCTGCCACTTGGTGGAGGCGCTTTCATGATTGAATGTGAATCATACCAATATACAAGAGCAGCAATGATCGAGACTACAAAGATGACCAGTAGTCCAATCTTCACCCAGCTGTAAGGGCGCTCGCCTTGTACTTCTCCAGTGCGTGCATTAACGACGACCTGAAAGAGTTTGTCTCGCAGATGGTACGCACCGACGTAGACGGGAAGCAAAACGTGCTTAAAGGTCAAAGCGGAATAGTGAGTTCGAACACCGAGAACTCGTTGCTCATTGCCGCCAATTTGATTTCGAACGTCAGTATCAATCACTGCAGCCATAAATTGTTTAGCCCGTTCGAATCCTTCAGTCAGTACGACTTGGTAGCGCTGCGCCTTGTAACCTGCTAGATAGGATGGCTCATACGGTTTCAATTGATGCAAATCCCAAGGCTCTAGCTCTTGCAATTTGTCATTCGGCAGAGATTTCGTAGCAGGGATCAAAACATCATCAAACCATCTTTGAGTTGTACCACTGGAATAGCTCCAGCGAATTCTTCTAACCTGCCGACTTCGCTGAACGTTGTTACCATCAGCATCTCGCTCGGTGTAGTATTCCGTTTCGTAATAATAGTCGCCGCGTTCTCCGGTAAAATCACTCGTTGTGTACGCGTCGTAAGTCCAGAACGGAATGTAGACACCATTGATAGCGCCAGGCGTAGCGAATCTTTTTAGAGCATTCGGAGCAAACCATCTCGACGAAATCCATTTCTGAATCTGCTCAGTCGCCGCGTTCTTATCAAGATGAAAGGGAAGCACCGCGTTAGGGCAAAGCATAGGATCGGCTGATACTGGCTGCGTCACGATAGCAGCGCCACAAAAGCTGCAAGTCCCGGCAACATCCGGTGGAGTAAACGTTACTTGCGCACCACAGCGTTTGCAATCAACTTCGAGTGCATTCGGAGCCAGCATCACCAGTTCTTCCGGTCGAATCGTCAGATAGCGCTGATAATCAAGCTCTTCTACGGCTCCGGCGGTTTCCGGAATAATCTCTTTGTGTTGGCAATACGGACAAACCAGTGCACCATCTTTTGGCTCAAACAAAAGATCGGCGCCGCAACTGGGGCACTTAAATCGGTGGACTTTATCTTCTATCTTTTCCACAAACCAACGTCACTAATTGAACACCACGGGTAGTGTAGTTTTACCAGCTTTGACGATATGGAAACATGAAGTTGTCGACTTTTCGTTACCGCCAGGTGTGTCGGGTTCCGATTCGTTTATAAAAACCATTACTTTATCCGACAAAACTTTTACCCGATCGATTGAGACTAGACCGTGATTTGCGTTGCCCTCGCCTTGAAAAGCAGCGAGCACCATGCAGTGCTCGAAGTCCACATTCGGCGTCGGATCTGATACCAAACTTCCGCTTCTGTGACGGCGCCAGAGAGTTCTCCACTCGCCATCATCCTTTATACAGACGCGCTCTTCTGTCTTGATACCGCTCTTGGTGCCCTTCTCGATTGTATAAATTGGCATGTCGCTATCAGATGGTTTACTGGGGAGACCAGGCTCGGCGACCGTTTCGAAACCGATTGTGCCAGCCCACGTGGGAAGCATGCAAACAGCCGCCAACAAACCAAAAGTAGCAAATAATCCACCGAGGACCGCCAGAGAGTTTAGTCTTGAGACTATTGTGCTTTTCATCACTCGAGCCTTTCAACCAGAGCCAAGGTCACTAAATCGAGATTCTAGTGTGCGCTATTCCGTAGCGGCGGATGGCTCACCTGCCGGCTGCACGGCAGGCGCTTGAACAGTATAAGTCCAGGTCGCATGTGACTTAGCCTCGTTCATCGTCAGAGTTGGTACCTGTGCCTTGCTCATCAGATCTTTGTGCGGGTCGATTATCTGTCGCCGCGAATTAGGATCGGCAAGTTCAGTATCAATTGTCAGTTCAACTGGACCGGGTGTATTGATGTCAGCAGGTTGACCGGCTGATGCCCAGCTATATTTTCCAACGGCACCTACACCTTTTAAACCTTCGTCAATTCTGGTGTAGAGCATTTGTCGAGCTTCCATCCAACTGATCTTGTCCATCGGATCTACAACTACCGGACCACGATCCATTAGTTTGCCTATCCAACTGCTCTTCGCCATCACAACACCGGCAATTCCGACGAGGAAGATGACAACCACAAACGGAACGATGTTGACAGGTGGTTTTTTCGGACCACCACCCCCTGCGAGCAAACCGCTATAACTGCGCTTGACGCGTTGCTTGGTGCCGCACGAAGGGCAAACCTCTTCGTGACCGTGGAGGGGAACTCTACATGTAGGACAATCATGCATGTCGACAACTTCCTATTAACACCAGACGTTTACTAATGTACCACCGTCTGGAGAATCAAAGTATATTATCGGGCCGGACTCCGGCAAATTGGTATGGGCAATCCGAAGAGAGGCGCTGTCCCATCTTTCCAACGAACCGGACACGGTAGCGCTTCCGTATAGCCCGTCGTTTCGGCAATCTCGATTGTACCACTGAGCAAGTTGGCTGGCATCAGCCACCGATGAATCGCTGAGTGCCATCGACCTCATCGGCTGCAGTCGTTCGGATCGAGAGAATCATGCCGATCGCGAGTCCGCTGAGCATACCACCAAGGTGAGCGAAGGCAGCGACCTTTGGAATGAAATGATCGAGAACTAGTTGCGCTGCGGCCATGCCACCAAGCCAGGATAATTTAAGGCGCCATGTCGATTCCGGGATGCGATCTTTCAGTCGATAAATCCCAGCGGCAACAGCTCCGAACATCGCCATTACCGCTCCCGAGGCTCCGACAGCAGGCTGATCGGGACAAAGCAGAGCGTGCGCGACGCCACTGAGCATGCCACCAACAATGTAGATCGCGAGGAATCGACTGGTACCGAAGATGTTCTCAGCGACTCGAGCAAACCAGTACAAACCAACCACGTTGAAAGCGAAGTGCGTGATATTGGCATGAAGAAACAGATACGTAAAAAATCTCCAGTATTCTCCACTCAAGGCTTGTTGAGGATAGAGCGCTCCAACTCTAATTATGGTGTCGCTGAGATGATTTGCGAAGATGTAAAACTCGCTGTTGCTACCAAAGAATTTCGCAACTCGAAACAAATCAGTGCAGCAATAAGTCACAAAGAGCATGGCGATGATGGCGTTGACTGAGACGGACTTTCGACGCGGCGATATAATTTCTTGAACGAACGCGGCTCTCGAAAACAGATGCCAGACTTCATCGACAAACACCGTTTTATCGTCGGCAGTAAGCGCGGCGGTAGATGGCTCCTCGCGCTCTCGAATCTTTTTCAACTGTCCGTCGATGCGATTGCGAAATAAATCTGACATGGAGAGCGTTCGGGCATGCTCGAAAGTTTTCTCCGCATCCTCAAATTCATGATTAGCCCACTGGCAACGACCGCGCCAGTAGAGCCGAGAATACTCTGGAAACTCTTTCTTACTTTTCAAAATATTCAGCAGAGCGTCCGTTTGCGTCGACGCACCAATCAAAGCGAAGAACGGAAGTAACGTCAAAGCAAGATTGTTCAACGGCATATTTGACTCCGAGATGCCGGCTGATTTCAAGCATTCTACGGAGTTAGCAAACAGACCCTTCTCAGCAAAAGCACGAGCGGATGAGAGTTGCATTACCGAAGAAACTTTTCCTACGGCGGAAAGTTTTTCGAAATCTGCAATGATAGCGTCCCAATTCCACATCACACCATTGCCGATCAGGCGGTAACTTCCCGGTATGGTGGCAACCGATTTTGGCAATCCGCTTCGCCCTTGCCATTTTGATAACAGTCGGTCTGCCTCGTCAGGTTTTCGCTCGACAAACAACGCGAGTACTTCGCACATGTCTCGCCAAAACTCTCCCGACAGTCCCCAGAACAAAAGTGAAATGCGTTGACCGGCTCGACGAAGATTTGTCGCATCAAGTGCTGTCAAATACTTTTGCAAATCACTGTAAAACGTTTTTGGAGGCACAAAGAAAAGAAACACCAGAGCCCAACCGATAATCGCGTACATCCAGTCAGGACCTATAGTCAATCCTAATACGCCACACGCAATTAAGGGCAGCGATTGAACGACAAACGGCCACGCCCATTGCCAGGGTAATCTCAACCTGAAAATTAGTGATACCGCAGACAGTAGCAAAAGCGGATAGAGCCACATTACGAATTGAGAATTCATTTCAATTGACTGCCCGTTTCTTTTGCAGAAGCACGCTGCGGAATGGCTCGTTGAAAGCGTTTCGTAATGTGATGAGGGCGGGTTATGGCTGAACCGACAACCACGGCATAGGCCCCTAAATCAAAAGCGCGGGTAACCTCTTCGGGATGCCAAACTCGGCCCTCCATAATCACAGGGACGTTCGTTATCTTCAACATCGCTGACAACAAATCAAAACCCGGTCCAACGTCGTCGCAGGCAAGAGTCTCTCTGGTATACCCGAACAGGGTTGTAGAAAGAATATCGACGCCGGCTTTTGAAGCCGCTTCAGCCTCTTCGATGGTAGCAAGATCAGCCATCACTGGTTTATTCAATTCATCGTGAATGCGAGCAATCGTTTCAGCCACCGACAAACCATCCTGACGAGGACGTCCTGTCGCATCGATGGCGATGATATCGGCGCCGGCATCACTCAGCGCCTTCGCATCAGCGAATGTTGAAGTGATAAAAGCGCTATTCATGCGTTCATCGTATGTAATACCATGAATTTTTGTCAGACCAATAATCGGCACGTCAGTCACTGCGCGAACGGCGCGGACATTGTCCACGCCCTCCAATCGAAGAGCAGACGCCCCGCCGCTTAGAACTGAAAGCGACAGGGCGGCAATGATTTCCGGTTTGCAGAGCGGTTCGCCAACATCAGCCTGACAGGAAACAATCAATACACCCTCAAGCTTATTAATTGAATCGAATTTCGACGTCATGAACTACCGATCTATGTGTTTCCTAATCTCTCAGACCAGCCTTTCGGCTCTTATCGTTCGCTCTTGATCTCCAATAGAGAACAAAATGATCAAACGAGAATTGTTCTTCATTCGAAGAATTAGTCCTTGAGATTTAAGCAAATGAACTTCGGTTGAGTCATCTCCTGAAGCGCATACTTGACGCCCTCAAGACCAAGACCAGATTCCTTCCGTCCGCCGTAAGGCATGTGATCGGCGCGGAACATCGGAGCATCGTTGACCATTACACCACCGACATCAATTTTCCTTGCGGCCTTGAAAGCGACATTGATGTCTTGTGTGAATACGCCGGCTTGCAAGCCGAAGCGTCCATTGTTCATCTCCTTGATGGCATTATCTATGGTGTCATACTTCATCACGGAGACAACCGGTCCGAAGACTTCCTGGCAAACCACTTTCATGCTCGGTTTAGTATCGACGAGAATGACTGGCTCCAGACAATTGTTGTCGAGCGCTTTGCCGCCGGAGACAACTTTGGCACCTTCTTTAACTGCCGTCTCAACCCATTCGAGAGTTTGTTTGGCAGAGCCCTCATCGATTAGTGGACCGACATCGGTTTGTTCATCGAGCGGATTGCCGACCTTCAGTGCTTTTACTTTGTCAGTGAAGAGTTTCAAGAATTTATCATAGACTTTTTCCTGAACGTAGACGCGTTGAACGGAGATACAAACCTGTCCGGCATGTGCGTATCCACCACGGCATGCGGCTTGTGCAGCCGCTTCCAGATCAGCGTCATCATGGACAACGATACCAGCGTTGCCACCAAGTTCAAGGATTACTCTGGTTCCCGGGTGAACTTCACCACGCAATCTCCAGCCCACTTCAGGACTTCCGGTAAAGGTCAGACAAGCCAGTCTGGAATCTTTGATCAGAGCATTGCCTTTGGCTCCCCGGCATGGCACCACAATCAGTGCGCCGTCAGGAAGTCCGGCTTTCTTCAAAATCTCTTTGAGCTTGAACGACGAAATCGGTGTCTGAGACGATGGTTTCAAAACCACAGTATTACCAGCGGCAAGTGCCGGTGCCACTTTATGCGCCACCAGATTCAATGGGAAGTTGAATGGCGTTACAGCGCCGACAACGCCTATTGGTTCTCTTATAATGATACCGATACGCTTGTCGTTACCTGCCGAAACGTCCATTGGCAGCTGTTCGCCATCAAGATTCAAGGCTTCGCGAGCAGCGATGGCAAATGTATTGGATGCGCGACTAACTTCAAGACGAGCATCTTTTAGCGGCTTGCCGCCTTCGCGAGCGATAGTTTGAGCAATATCCTCAACGCTCTCCTTCAGCAGTCTGGAAGCCTCGTTGAGAATTTCGCTGCGTCTCCATGCAGGCATGACGCTCATTTCATTTTCAAAAGTTTTTTGCGCTTGAGTGATTGCAAGATCAATTGCAGCCTCGTCAGCCTGAGCTACTGCAGCGACAATCTCACCATCGAACGGACTCTTAACCTCTGCAAAGGTTGGCTCCGCACTTCCTTTTATATCCAACGAATATTTGACAATTTCTTTCAACATCTCGCCACCCAATAATATGTGGATGCTCAGCTGCAGCAGCGCCGAGCCGCTAGTGACTCGCAGATGAGCGAGACTTAACGTCCGTCATCTTCGATAAACAAGCCTTAAGTTTATCATCTATTATTTAAAGTATTTGAAGAACGGTAAGGCTTAAGCGTATTGAAGCTTTATATAACAGTGGGTAAATTAGGACCGCAATCGGTCACCCGGCCTATGATTTCAGTTAAGACGCTACTCATAGAAACGAATTGAAAAGCCAGTAGTAAAGAAGTCTTCAGAAATTGAACTGGAGTCTAATGGTAAACTGACGGACCTTATCGGGTCATGACATTTGGTCTTTGACGAAGTTCACTTCTGATATTAGTCCCGCCCCGACATGTTCGATTTATTTCCTACCGGAACCCGCACATTCAATCTAACTATGTTTGACCTGCGCAGCAGAGTTACGAGAGTTGCAGTTGCAACAATATTATTCATCCCGGTGATGAGCGACAGCATTGCGCTTGCCGCTGCAGCGAAACCAGCAGCGAAGAAGCAGGTGCACACCAGATTCTATGTATCCGGTGGTCCGTCGACTCCAACCAATAACGATTCAGGTGCCGCCAAATCCGGGGCCAAGAAACAAGTTCACACGCGGTTCTACACTTCCAAGCACGAAGTGGAGGCGCAAATCGACGCGATTGATAAGAAGCGGGAAGAGATTCACGCAAGAATTGCCGGAGCCAGAAGGAAAGAGAAACTGGCGTACGTCAAACTCAACGAGATTACTCATAAACTTCATGCTACTCAAGGTTCGCTGAACCAGAGCAAACAGCAATTACAATCGACCGTAGTCCGCATTCATAGTACGGAATCTGTGCTCAATCAAACTCAAACAGCTGAAGCGAAACATGAAAGTTTGGCTGGCGGCCGCTTGCGAGAAATTTACGAAGGACATCGATTGAGTTTCCTCGAGATGGCCTTCCAGGTTGATTCTTTGGAAACACTACTCGATCGCGTCTACTATCAAGAGCGCATAGCTGCTCTCGACAGGGGATTAATCGACCAATTGAGAGCGAAGAAACAAGCGCTCCAAGATAATAAAAATCGATTAGATCAGCAGAAGAATAAACTGGGCGATATGGTTTCCGACATCGCCAAAAAAGCGATGGAAATCGCCAGACTTCGAGTCTCTCAAGAACAAGTAGCCGAGAATTTGAAAACGCAACGCGCATTTTTCGAACAAGCGGAACGAGAACTTGCGATTCAATCCAAGTCGCTCGAGAAACAAATTCTCGCGATGGAAACATCAAGTGAAAGTTCAAACGGTAAGCCTATGCAAAAGGGTACCGGGACAATGGCTATGCCACTGCGCGCCAAGGTCACCTCACCGTTCGGCTGGCGTACACACCCAATTTTCAAACGCCGAAAATTCCATACCGGAATCGATTTGGCCGGTCCGAGAAGATCGCCGATTCGCGCATCGGATAGTGGTCACGTGTTGTATACCGGCTGGTATGGCGGATACGGCAAAGTCGTAATCGTCAGCCACGGACGCAATATCTCCACGTTATATGCTCACTTATCCACATTCGCAGTCAATAAAGGCGACAACGTCGCTAAGGGTGATATCGTCGGATACGAAGGAGCCACGGGCTTCGCCACAGGTCCTCACTTGCACTTCGAAGTCCGTGTAGAAGGAAAGCCGAACAATCCTCTCAGTTACGTAAACTAGAAAATGCAATGCGCAGCGATTTTTGGTTGCGATTGAAGGTTCTCCACTTCATCGTTATAGTCTGACGTGCTCACCTCAGCACCAGCATCCAACGCGTCCTTCGACGGAGAATCGATAAAGATGATCAACGTCGTGATTTAAAACGACGCGTTTGCGAGCGGTTTTCAAAACACACAGAAAAACGAAGTTGTTCGAGGACGGCAATTAAAGGCGACGAATAATATCTTCGTTTAGTGACAACCAATAGAATGCCACCATCACCAGTGCATGGGTGATGGTTCCCTGTCTGATCAAATCGGGAACATCATCTAACGGCAACAAACGCACGGCAATGTCTTCGGTTCCTGCAAACTCAGGAATTTCGATTTGGCGCACATTTAAAGCCAGAAACGTATGGCAAAGATTGCCTTGAATAGCCGGATTGGGATGGCTCTGACCAAGCGGAATCCACTTCTGAGCTATATATCCGGTTTCCTCGAGCAACTCTCTTTCTGCTGCGTAAACAGGCGAAGGGTCTTCCGGATCAACGCTGCCACCAGGAATTTCAAGAGTGAAGCCTTCAGTGCCATGTCGGTACTGCTCGATCATTAAGACTTCGCGATTCTCGGTCAGCGGAATAACATTGACCCAGTCGCCTGAGTCGAATACATAGAAGTCATGCGTTCGATCAGTGGTGCCTGTTTCTCGACGCGACAATTTCTTGTGCACGGTAAAAACTCTGCAGTCCGCGATCTGTTCGGACGCAATATTCATCCAGGGTTTGATTACGCGACTATCCATAAACTCACTGTCAAAAGATCCTCAGTAGCCGTCATTTGGCTTTCACCGCAACATTATAAAACGTTTTTTCCATTGCCAACAGCAATTACCGTAAAATGATCAGAATCAAAAAAATGCGATTTTTAAAACGCCGCAATTCAAGTCGAGACAAGCGTTTAGGGAGACCCGAAAATTCAATGACATCGGAAAACGCACCAATCGATCTGGAGATGCTGGATACGACATTTGGAAAAGACGGCCGCGAAGATATCATTAGTACATTCATCGAACATAGCGAGACACTGTTTTCTCGCATGGATCCTGCGTTTTCACAGAGAGATGCAGAAGCTGTTATCGACATTGCTCACCAGGTAAAAGGAATGGGCGCCAGTATCTACGCCATAGAACTCTCAGGAAAGGCCAACCAGCTGGAGCAATTAGCGAAACAACCACAACCTGACTGGCACGAGATGTCGCTATCACTTGGGGAATTGAGAAAAACTTTTGCTGATCTATCCTCTTACTTAGAAGATAAAAACTGAGTGGCGAACGCCATTTTCAAAACAACAGCGTGCAGTCTCAAACCATCCAAACCCTTTTGAGCAGGAGATTTCTTCGCTTACATCGATCTTGCATACAAAAAGATCGACAGTGATACCACACGCCAATCCACAAAAGACCACAAAACTTTCATCCGGGTAAGTTTTATAACACACTTAGAGCAATCTCAAGACCCGCGCTGCAACTGGCTATACAAAGACGTACCGTATCGAATACCCTATACGAGAACATAGGATTTCCCGAATCACTTGATCCGTGCGGTTGGAATAATGGGAATGGGAGTCCGCGTCGCAAGCAGATTTCTTTTTTTGCATTAAGGCCGCAGATCGCATGGAACTTTCCGATCAGATTCCGGTCTTCCCATAACCGCTCCAAGGAGGAATCATCATGATTCCGGGACCTTCGTCATCAGCACCGAAACTTCAATATTTTCAAGCCAACGATCCTGGCTCGTCGGCGCAATTGCTAAAGAGTCTTGCCGCTACAGCAAATTGCCCAATGCTACTCGCGAGCGTCGCTGCTAACGCGAGCACCCCCCATGACACCATAAAATCTCTTGCATACCACGAGCATGTAGACGTCCGAATAGCAGTCACTGAGAACCCTTCAGTCACTAACGCAATTCTTGATGAACTCGTACATGACGAGAGCGATGACGTACGCTTTGCGCTCGCGGAGAATCACAACACGCCGGCGCACATTTTGTTTCTACTGCTCGACGATGACAACCCATATGTAGCTGGACGAGCCGGTTCCACCATCGAACGTTTGAAACAAGACTTTGGTTCCACATTCAGCCACACCGAAGAATCTGCTGATGTTTTGTCTAATGTTGCATCCAGGGAGGAGAACGGTTTGATCACATTGTTAATTGCAGAAGACAATGAGTTTGTCAGATCTCTTATCAAAAGAAGTCTCAATTCGCATCATCGCATCCTTGTCGTGTCAGACGTGGGTGACGGTAGATCTTCGGTTTCTGACGCATTAAAGCATCAACCAAAAGTTGTGCTGATGGATATCGGCATGCCGGTAATCGATGGAGTGGCAGCGACTCGCATGATTAAAGAAGCGCTTCCCGATACACGTGTGATCATGGTGACTGCCCGCGATCGTGCCGAAGATATCAATAACGCATTCGAAGCGGGCGCCGATGGCTACTACTTAAAAACAAGTGCGCTCTCCGAACTGGCGCAGGCGATCGTCACTGTTGCAGACGGTGGAAAGTGGCTTGATCCGGGTATCTCAAGCACGATCCTCAGAAAATGTATGAGTCGAAATCCGATCGCAGTTGCCGGAGTGGAAACGAAACCTGCCACCGCCGATGAGGACAAGACATCTCTTGCACTGGAAATTCTCAGTTATGAAACCGAGCGTTTATTCAACGCCAACAAAATCGCCGAAGCGCTTGCCGTCTGCAAATCGGCGCTCGCAGTTGCCATCGCGCAGTTTGGACGCGACAGCAAAGAAGCAGTTTCCCAACTTGCGACTCTGGCGGAACTGCACTACATCAAAGAAGACTATCGCAGCAGCGAGTCACTGATGCTCCAGGCTATTCGCAACCGCGAAGACCTGCTCAGCAACGCGGACCAGGAGACCGATCATCTGATCGACTTCCTCGGAAAAATGTCGGAAGCCGCAGGGAATTTCCAACAAGCCGAACTGTATTACTCGTGGTCACTCAGAATCAGAGAGCGTCTGGGTCAGGAGTTGAAAGCCGTCGAAGCGAGAGAGAAGCTCTCCAATCTTCTTGAGGTTGAAGAAGAACAACACCAACAGGATATTCCAGGGCTTTAAATAATGCCCAAATACAGACAGCGCCCCGATTACTCGGAGCGCTGACCGGGAAAGTGGAAGAAAAACTTATGCGATCTTGGAGGCTTTCTTTTTCAACTCAGTCACTAAATCTTCTTGTCCGAGAAGATATCCGCGACGGGCTTGATCGTCAGCGTACGAGATGATCGCTTCTGTAACGCTGTTCAACATGGACGTTGGTACAAACTCACTGATTTGATTCAAGAGCCGTTCTACTTGCTGCCACTCTTCGGTATGCAACGGGATTGCATCATCGAGTCGCGCGATGACGGTGTAGTTGAAGAGTTTGTCAACCTTAGTATTCATCATGATCTTGCTTCCTCAATAAGCTTCATTCCCGCAGCAGCAACTAGCCCTAACGATTAGGACTGCACATACTCTGTGCGGAACTCTTGAAATCCCGACGAGCCTTAGCTTCGTCTCTTAATTTATTCCCGGCATATTTTCTTTTAATCGCTAAACTTACTTGCCAAGCATATTTTGGTTAGCTGGAATACTTTTTAGCGTGATAATCAATCACGAATTGCTCAGCAGTTGGGCGATCCTGGACTTCGAGAACACCCTGAGCTTCCGCTAGGGCCTCTAGTATTTCGCCGATTAATTTGCTCGGTTTCACATTCAATATACGCATGACATCTTCGCCCGTGAGCAGGCGATTTACTTCGAGATTTCGATCGACGAAATTTTGGAATCCATTTAATAGATTGAAAAATTCGGCGCGAATATTGGCTCGTGATTCTTCCGGAAGTCCCTCACCACAAGTCGCTCCCAGGTCACCGTAGGCAAGAATCATCAGCTCGGGCAGATCAGACTCAGCCTTCCGATAGAAGCGGTGCACCGCGCGTGGAGTCGGTGCACCATTATGGAAGAGCGCTCCCGGACGCAAATGCATTTTTATAAGTTTGACGATAAACCTGGAGACTGGCTTCGACCACTTCATCCGCTCAGCCATGACCTCAGCCATTTCAGCGCCGACATTATCATGCGAGTAAAACGTATGGCGACCATCCTCGTTAATTTCCCAGGTCGCCGGCTTGCCGATGTCATGAAGAAGCGCAGCCAGCTTTGCTGCGGACAGTTTGGTAATACCAAATGAAAGGACTTCGGAATTAGACTCACGCACCCAATCCGGCATTTGATCGCGAGCCAGTTCGAGCTGCCTGACCGCTTCTACGCTATGATCGAAGAGATTGAGATGGTGATAATCGTTCGGTGTCACCCGCCTGGTTTCTTTTAACTCCGGATAAATTTCTTCGAGCAAACCGACAGAACCCATCTCAACCAGGACGTTTCCAGCATTTGACGATTCTAAAAGAGTAAACATCTCAGTGTTGATTCTTTCACATGCCACCGGCTCGAGGGCACCACTGAGCTCCCGAATCCACTGCAGAGTTTGCCTCTCGATAGTGGCATCCAGTACCGCTTTGAAACGAAATGCTCGAAGAATGCGCAGAGGATCGTCTTCAAGAATGTTGCGAGCAACCGCTCGAATGGAACGCTTTTCAATATCTTCCAGACCACCGACGACATCGAGAACGCAGTCAGGGTGATTCGCATCGAAGGCCAAGGCGTTGATAGTGAAATCACGGCGCTGCAGGTCGGATTCAATGGTGCCGCCGACACAACCGGCGAAATCCAAAAAACTGCCATCGGACAAAACCACGCGCGCAGTGTCGAACACGGGATCAAGCGGCACGAAGTGTCCGGAGAGATCATCGGCAAGTTGTTTGGCAAAATTAATCGCCGTTTCGCCAGCCAGGGCAAAATCCAAATCCTTAGCGTTGCGTTTGCGCCCCGCCCACAGCAGGTCTCTCAGAAAACCACCAACTAGATACGCTTCGGTAGAACGACTGCGAGCAGCTGCCACCACTTGTTGCACAAGCGGCATTTGCCAAGGACTCTCCTTACCTACCAATTTCTTATAAGTCATGGCCTTGGAATCGCTTAGGCTTCAGCGGGTTCTTGATTTTCTCTTTCGATCGGACGAAAGCGACCAGCCACGTACACGATACCACCAACGACACTACCGAGCGTGGTCAGGCCAAGCCAGATCAAGGCGTAAGTCAGCGCGAGCGACTGATTAACGTTCATTATCGTCAAGAAATAAGTGTAAGCCCACTCACGAACGCCGATGCCGTTAACGCTTGGTGTGACGAAGCCCAGCACTGCCACCAGTGGATAGAAAACGAAGTAGTACCACAATGGAATATGATCAAGACCGAGAGCCAGTCCGACGGCAACGTGGCAGCCCACCATGATGATTTGACTTACCAGCGAAAGAAACAGAGTGGTAGCCGTGAGTTTGCGATCTTGCCAGTATGTTTTTGCCGAACTGTGGTTTAGTTTGCGGCTTACCCAGTTGTTTTCACCTAGAAGACGAGTGCATAGCTGAGGCAGAAACGGCAGGACGAGGAACATTCCAGCGGTCAAAAGAAAAATAGGCACCTTGAATTGCAACGGCAGACCGTTGCCGCCGGGTCCAAATAATATGCCAAAAGTCGCGAACAACAGAAGAACTGCCAGACCCATCGCTCGATCTACTAATACTGAGGTCAGAGCGTGGAGGTATTTGTTGGTACCCTTCGTCAGGTAATAGCAGCGGCTGACATCACCGCCTACAGTCGAAGGTAGAAAAAGGTTGAAGAACAGCCCGACGTAACAGAGCTGGACCATTCTGAGGAAAGGACGAGATAACCCAACTGCTGACGCCAGGAGCTGCCAGCGGTGAGCCATCACAAAGATGCTGCTCAAGAATAAACAACAAGCCAGTGCCAGATAACCTTTATTTGCGTGAACCGCAGCTTCCAGACTTTGCGACAAGTCGATTTTGCCAAAGGCAAAAATACTGCCGAAAAGCGCCACGCTGACAAGGAGTTTCAGCCTGGTCTTAGACTGTTTCGAGATTCGCGGCAACGGAAATTTGCCGGAGAAACCGGAACTGGACTCCATTGAGTCGTTATCGGCAACGCTCACATTAGGTCCGTCACTCCGCTGGAGAGCCGTTTGAACGCCGCTATCTGCTTCTAAAGTGCTTGACACCTGGGTCACTCTTTCGCTCCGGGATTTCCCTCTAGCTGAACTAGAAAAGTTTCAGCTACGATTTGGAACTAGTAACTATCGACACCGTCGTTTCACATGTTAGGCGACCAGCCACTGACATGAACACGCGAAATTTTTAAACTCTCTTCTAATCCTGGCAAAAATCCGACCCAAGCGTCGACTAGAGCCACTTGAAAGGGCTAAAATTAAAAATTGGAAAGGTTCAATTTGAGTAAACCAAATTTGACCATTTTGAAAAAACGGACCGTCAGTGTGGGAATTTTCATAAAAGGAGGCATTTCATATTTAGGGGTTTCCTGGCCTTCGCCCCGATTTTTGTTGTTACGGTTGGTAGATCAGCCGTCACTACTTGCATCTATTTGATCTAATATTCTGTAATAGGGATCTTTTTTTCCTGAGAGGACCGACCTTGTTTAACTCCAAAATGCTCGCCAGAGTAGGCGCTCCACTAGTTATTTGCCTACTGTTCTTCGGGTTTCAGAGCTGGTTGATTGCCAGCGATAACACCAGCGATGCCCATGTCCTCGTCGCAGACGGAGGAAACGGCAGCAAAGACAATCCGATGCTCCTGGCCCAGGCAAGAAACGTCCCCGCTGTAATGCCTCAGGTTCTCTATCAACGCGCCTGGCGCTTGATCAAGGAGACTTACTACGAGCAGAAGTTTGCTCCGGATGGCGGAACGCAAGACTGGAACCGCTGGAAGCATCACTATGACGGTAAACTGAAGACCCTGGACGATGCTCACAAAGGCATCGAGTCTATGCTCTACAGTCTTGGCGATCCTTATACTCGTTTCCTCGACCGCGAAGCATTCGATGAAGAGCGCTCCCAGATTGAAGCTCACTTGTTCGGCGTCGGCATGCAGCTCGGCATGAACAAAGAGCACAAAGTCGTCGTTATCGCTCCTATAGAAGGAACACCGGCTTATAAAGCAGGAATTCTTCCTGGATGGGAAATCACCGAAGTCGACGACAAGCCTGTGAAAGGTCAATCGCTCGATCAAGTCGTCAAAAATATTCGCGGACCAATCAACAGTCCGGTCGATCTAACCTTCAACGCAAACAACAAGAAGAAAAAGGTCAGACTGCAAAGAGCAGAAATTCCAATCCGCGCCGTTGCGAACTGCGAGATTCTGCCAGGCAACATCGGATATATACGATTGGATAGTTTCATCTCATCCAAAGCAAATTCCGAAATGAGAGATTCACTTAGAAAGGTAGAGAACACCAGCGGTATCATTCTCGACCTGCGTAACAACCCAGGTGGACTGCTGAGCAACGCGATCGAAATCGCCAACATGTTCCTCGACCGCGGTGTCATCGTCAGCACAATCGATGCTGACGGATACAAACAGTCGACATTCTCATCGAGCCGTCCAATCAGCAAACAGCCGATGGTTGTTTTGATCAATAAAGGCAGCGCATCTGCCAGCGAAATCTTGAGTGGCGCACTCAAAGACAATGGTCGAGCCAAACTGGTTGGACAACGTAGTTTCGGTAAAGGTCTCGTCCAGGCGATCAACCGTCTCGATGATGGCTCCGGCATCAACGTCACTATCGCCCGCTATCTCACACCTAACGATACCGATATTCACAAGCACGGTATCGCCCCTGATTACAAAGTCGAACTAAAAGAGAAAGACTACGACTCAGGCAAGGGTCCATGGTGGATTGATATCCACTACAAGGAGTTCGACAAATCTCCTGCTGACGGCAGAGACATTCAGTTAAACAAAGCGATCGAAGTCATCAAAAAAGAAATCGATCCAAACGCGAAGGACACAGCCGTAACCAGCAACTCGCCGACAACGGCGACAGCCACACCGGCGAAGAAAAAGAACTAGAGAAATCGCAAATTCGAAACTCCAAAATTCAGTTCAAATGAACGCGAATTTTGGAGTTTTTCCTTATGCGATCTTCTTTCTGCTCAAGCAGGATCTACAACGTCCTGGAAAATCTTTATTGTTGCTTTTGTGATACGCGATCTTGCTGAGTCCGCTGTTCCATCGCAGAAGAAGCCTCGACCACAAGCTGTTTATCGAGTTCGCGAGGCAGTTTCAATCGATCTAGTTGATCCATGACCAGTAGTTTGATCTGACCGGAGATAACCGGCTCAACTTTCTCATCTATGGTCATATGCGGCGAATAGGTCGGACCAATCAACATTCGAATGTTGTGAATGCCATCTTCATTGTCAGATCCTTCACGCAAATTTTTGTGGCAGGTTCGCAGAAACATATCGCTAGTCTGATAGAAGTTATAGTTCGTTTGAACGTTGGCCGGAATACTGCTAGCGTTCGAATGCCCGGCCAACAAAAGAGGCACGGTGTCGATGGTAACCAACAGATCGACAGGAATATTCTTGGCATTCAAATCGCGAGAGCACTTGATCGCACTCTGCGCGCCCCAACTATGGCCAATCAAAACGACCTTGCTTCCCGACTCGAGCGCTTGTACTCGTTTGGATACCGCGCGCCAGTGAGTAAACCAATGCCGTTCGAGTGAGAATGGAACGTTTAAAGCTGCACAGTTCGCTTGTGTTTTTTTCTTGATTTTCCTGACTGTGCCATGACTGAAGATATCAACGAATCCACCCGTGAAAAAATAGACGTGCAGTGATTGTTTCGTCGCGCGCGCAGCCCAAGCCGGTTGAAAAATCGCCGACGATGTCAGACCGAGCAATGCGGCAGTCAAAATCAGTGAGGGTTTGCGGCGATACATGATTTTCTTCAGTTTTCCGAAAACGGGCGGGATGGCGCCGAAATTTCTCGATAGCCCGTAATTATAATCGGGTTGAACTTTACCGCGATGATCTTCGATGCATTTAAAAGATTCCTCATTACTAATGTGATTGGCTCGCTCTTCCGGTAACCTAGCGAATTGAGATCTAATGACATGCCAGATTCGATTGTTTTCAACATACCAAAGCATAAACAGGACCACGCCAGCGGTCCTGGACTGTTTCGGCGTGAATTACCCTTTCGAACAGCAGGCGCGGTCGCCGGAGCTCTTCTAGGGCTCTCAGCACCTGGATTTGACCAATGGTATCTGCCGTGGTTCGCCCTCACACCGCTTATCTACCTATCCGTGACAGCTAAGGAGCCATGGATCGCCGGAGTACGTGGCTGGTATTTCGCAACCGCGTACAACCTGGTCTACCTTAGCTGGTACTTATATTTCCGTCCGGAATTCGGAGCCGGTACGTTTACGGTCTGCCCAGCGTTCATGAGCTTCTTCTTCTGGACCGTCATGTCCGCATGGCAAGGACTATTCGTCTCGATCTTCACGTGCGTGTTGAATGCCGTTCCGCTGACCGGCGGATGGCTGCCGACTAAGCACCAGGGGCGGTGGCTGTTTCCGAGTTGCATAGC
>CAZRMH010000016.1:2765-36881 GCA_964600935.1 uncultured Candidatus Obscuribacterales bacterium | reverse complement strand
GGATTGCAAACCATGCAACGCGTGACCGAACTCATGGAACATTGTGTTGGCGTCGTCCCACGATATCAGAACCGGCTCCCCAGGCTTACCTTTGACCATATTGGAGTTATTAGAAACGATTGGAGTTATCGGTTTTTTGAACCGTTCTTGAGTTCGGTATTCATTCATCCATGCGCCGGAATTTTTTCCGGCCCGTGCGTACGGATCGAAATACCACAGTCCAACTCGATCGTTTCCTCGCTTCACCTCGTATACGGTAACATCAGGATGCGGCACGGAGAGCCCATCTAACTTGACCATGTCGAGACCAAAAACTTGTTTGGCTGCGAAAAACATTCCATCTCGAATTTTGTCGAGCTGCAAATATTGTTTTACTTCATTTTGATCAATATCATATTTCGCCTTGCGAACCTTCTCGGCGTAGAAACGATAATCCCATGGTTCAATCGTAATCTTCGCGCCTTCGGCATCGGCAATCGCCTGCATGTCGGCGACTTCTTCTTTGACTCGTCCTGTCGATGCTTTCCAAACGCGCAGCATCAAATCCATGGCACGCTCTGGCGTCTTAGCCATATTATCATCGAGAATCCAGTGTGCATGCGTTTTGAAACCGAGGATGTTTGCTCGTTCCGAACGTAATTTTAAAATCTCGCTGATCGTTTTTTTGTTATCGTTTGCATCGCCATTTTCACCACGACTGATCCACATTCGCCACCCCTTCTCACGCAGATCGCGGCGGGTCGAGAAGGTAATAAACGGCTCCATGGATGAACGAGTATTGGTAATCACCCATTTACCTTTTTTGCCACGAGCCTCAGCCTCGTTTGCAGCGCCCTGACGCATGCTGTCTGAGAGCCCCTCCAAATCGGTTTCTTTATCGATCACCAATTCATACTTCTCTTCGTCAGCAAGCTGATGATGTCGAAAATCGGTAAATAGAGTGGCCAACTTCTGGTTTATTTCACGAAGGCGTTTTTTCTTATTCGCATCAAGACCAGCACCCTGACGAGCGAAAATGTTGTAGTGGACTTCAGTTAAACGTTGTTGCACAGGATCAAGACCGGATGTTTCACGGGTATCGTAAACCGCTTTGATGCGTTGAAACAGCTCATCATTTTGAATTATCTCATCGTCAAACTTGGCCAGAAGAGGCTTCACTTCACTCTCAATCGCCTGCATCGGTTTGTCATTCAACGTCGAAGTATAGATATAGAAAAATCGCAGAGCACGATCAAGCGGTCGTCCTGAATCCTCGAGAACAGCAATGGTGTTGTCAAAAGTTGGTTTGTCTTTCGCACTGGCAATCGCCTTAATTTCTGCGCGCTTGAGATCCATACCTTTAAGGATCTCTGGCTTGAAGTCTGTAATCTTAATCAAGTCAAAACGAGGCGTACCGCCGTAATCGCCAGTCCAGGGTTCCATCAAAGGTCCCAGCGCAACTGTTGCAGCCAGCGTTTGTTCATTGCTCACTAGAAATCCTCCACCCAGGGCTAATGCAGTCACAACACTCTTCAAGAACGTTCTTCTCTTAATGGAAGAACCAGCATCATACGGCGTCATCGTTTTTCAATCCTTTATGAACTGACATCACCCGCGGTGCACGAACTGGCGTGCCTTTCGGACAGGTGGACGAACAATATAACCGATCGAGAAAAGTTATACCTGAAATATGGACGCTGCACTGGAGCAGGCAATAAACGCTCAAATTCAGGTCAAGCACTCAACTCTAAATACTAGTTGCTCTAAACTACTCAAAAATGCGGCGCTTCGTTGTACCATGGGCAAATCAATGGAGTTTGAACAATGGAAATCGGAGTTATCGGTCTGGGACGAATGGGTTCGACTATTGCAGCTCGACTGCTTGACGCCGGGCATGAATTGACAGTCTACAATCGCACTGAAGAAAAGGCTGAGGCTCTGCTCGAACAAGGAGCAATGCTGGCACATGATCCATCCGGTGCGGCAACTGGCGATGTGGTAATCACCATGCTGGCAGATGACAAAGCCATGGAAGACGTCGTCTTTGGATCTGCCGAAACCGACGAAGGTTTCTTAGACCACCAGGCAGCGCACACCATCCACATGGCGATGGGCACTATCAGTATCCGGTTAGCTCAAAGACTCGCAGCAGCATCGACAGCAAAAAATCGAATGTTCGTTTCGTCAACGGTGTTGGGCCGACCGGATGTCGCCGAGCGCGGAGAGCTAGTCATCATGGCAGCGGGCGACCGTCAATCTCTCGATAAATGCAAACCTGTTTTTGATGCGATCGGGAAGGTCACGCACATAATTGGAGAGAAACCAGAGCAAGCGAATATCGCAAAACTGGCGGCAAACTTCATGATCAGCTCGATGATAGAGAGTTATGCTGAAGCATTTGCTTTGATACGCAAAAACGGTCTAGATCAACAGACATTTCTCAAAATCATGGCGACGGAATTCTTCCAGAGTCCGGTTTACGAGAAATACGGAACGATCATCGCGAACGAAAACTATTCTTCAGGTCCATTTACAATCAAAATGCAAGAAAAAGACACTCGCCTTCTGATCGCCGCAGCCATCGATTCACAGGTGCCAATGCCGTTTGCAAACGATATTGAGAACGCCTTCCTCACGGCTATCGGTCGCGGAATGGGCGATTTAGATCCGTGCGCGATTGCTAAACTGGCAGCGGAAAACGCGGGTGTCTTGAAGAAATAGAACTAAGTAATATCTGCCGTAAGAACGACAGTGGCGAATTCCTCATTCAAGCTAGCCAGAGCATACGCGTGAACATCTTCAGCGGTAAATTCAGTGCCATCATATCCGGTGCGATTGAATGTCGCTGTTGCATCTGCAACTACGAAGGTCTTGAACCCTAAATTACCCGACATTCGCGTTGATGTTGATACACAATGGTCCGTAGTCAGGCCTGCGATCACAACGGTATCGATGCCTTTGCCACGCAGATATTGCTCCAGAGTAGTTCCAATGAAAGCGCTATTAACTGTCTTCTCTTCGATGTGCTCGCCTTCCATCGGCATTGCTAAGTCTTTGAATTCGTTGCCTTTTTGCCCTGGTCGCAATGGCGATTCAGCTTCCAACGACATGTGACGAACGTGGACTAACGGTCGTCTTTCGCTGCGCCAGCGGTTTAGAAGTTTGACTATATTCGACTCGGCATTCGGATTATTGCGCTTGCCCCAATACGGATCATCAAATCCATTTTGTACGTCAATTAGAATTAGAGCTGCGTCTTTCAACAAGTGCTTCATTGTATGCTCCTGAAGATCGGTCGAAGAAACTGCCTAGAATCATCGACGAAATACTTCGAATCCCCATGGCGGAAAATCCACGAACAATTTGTTGTCGGTGTTCGTCGCGTCGAGAGTCTGAATCGCTCTAGTGCTACTGCTGTCAGCCAACATCAGATGAAGGTAGGACTTTCTCGCGTCAGCTTGCTCTACTTGCGGAATATCGACGTAGCACTGCGAATGGTGGTCCGCGTAATTGACGATAGCAAGTAGCTGCTCCCGCCTGGTGTAGTCAGTCCACGCCAACGCGATGAAACTGTCCCACGTCCAATTGCCATCCCAGGCCGGTGTGCAGTCTAGCAACTGCCATTCTCCGCCATGCACCACAGGCAGTTCCAGACAGTCCAAAAGCTCTTTATAAAACAAGGTTAGCGCGGCATTATTTTCTTCCGGAGGTTTCCTCGAGACATGGACGGAAACATTCTTGCGGCAACCCTCGAATTGTCCCTGATGAAAGAATCTCAAACCGGGAGAGAGGAACGTGAGGATCGCCGCCGCTTTATGCTGCTCTAGTTCAAATGTTCCAGCCGCTCGCGGCTCGTCATGATTCTCGAGAAACCGCGCCGACCGTTGTTGATATTCCAGATCGGCAAGAAAATGATCTCTTACCGGGCGAGCCTGCCCTTGCCTCAAACGATCGTAGAGCCGCTTGTCATAGGTAAAATCGAAACCTTGCTGTTGCAAATCCCACTCTCGATCCCAGTAAACCTCGGCCATGAAAGTGAAAGCAGGATGAGCCAATTTGATCTTCTGAATAGTGTCCGGCCAAAACGGTTGGATTTCGATAGACCAGGTTTTTCGAAAGACATCCGGCAAAATCAACATTGCCATGTCACAGCGCAAGCCATCGCAGTTAGTGGCAACTCGGGAGACTTCAGCAAACATCGTTTTGCAAAACTCCGCATTCCCGTAGTTTAGCTGTAAAGTGTCGGCCCAACCATCAAAGTACGGGTCACGTCCATGCGCAAGTATTCGGTCACCAATACGAATAAAGTTCTGCGGAGCAAAAGCAATCGCCTCCTCGTCCCCATGAACGTAGAATTCAGGATGAGATTTAACCCAGCCATGATCGATCGCCGTGTGATTGGGAACCAGATCCAGCATAAGCTTCATGCCGCGTTCGTTGACTCGTCTTTTGAAACGGAGCAGTGCATCCGATTTGCCGAAGTCCTCGTGCAATATGTAGTCGCTAATCGCAAAGCCAGATCCACAAATATCTTCATCGGTCAAATCAGGAATATCAATCTGAAAACCAGCTCTTAATCCCGAATTTTCACGAGAAATGCGCCGACCGATTTCGCCGGTTTGCCATACACTCAGCAAGTATAGCCAGGTAAATTCAGCTTCGGCGAGCTCGTCTAGCATGCTATCCGGTATATCGTCGAGAGTAGTCGTTCGACCAAGTTTCCTAGACAACTCGGTCAATGTCACACGAGTATTGATCTGAAACAACAAAGGGTTCAGCACCGTACTCTTGTCCGCTAAAGTTTTCAAGCTCACACCTGCTAGATCGGTTGCATTTGCGCCAAGCGACGCAGAGGACCAGGTTTCAACCAGGTATCTTCGGTCATTATACCCTGTAGATAAATCAGTTTAGCGATACATCCAGTCCAACCGGTTTGATGGGACGCACCAATACCGGTGCCATTATCACCATGAAAATATTCATAGAACAAGTTCAAATCGCGCCAGTTAGGATCGGTTTGAAACTTTTCATCGATACCGTATATGGGGCGCAAACCTTCTTCATTACGCAGAAACATTTTAATCAAACGCTCAATGATGTCCTGAGTGATCTCGTAAAGATTGTGCATATTGCCTGACCCTGTCGGATATTCAATTTGGAAATCATTGCCGTAATACGAGTAATAACTGAGAAGCGATCGAATCAATAAGAAATTGACCGGCATCCAAATCGGACCCCGCCAATTGGAATTGCCACCAAACATTCCTGAATCCGATTCGCCCGGAACATAATCAACGCGAAACTCATGATCATCGAATTCAATCACGAATGGATGCTCCTCGTGATATTTCGACAGACTTCGAATACCATATGGACTCAAAAATTCGTTCTCATCAAACATCCTTTTCAAAATAGCTCTAAGCTTTTTCTCGTTGCAGACTGACAACATCCGACGACCTTCTTTGCCTGAGGTAGCCGGAATATGGATATTGGAGCAAACATCTTTTTGACGATCCATAAAGCGCTGCGCCTTCGCAGTAAAGTTTGGAATGTTGCTCCAAATATCATCCTCGACAACCACAACTGAAGCCAATGGAATTAAGCCGACCATGGAGCGAACCTTCAAGCGCATTGCCTGCCCGTTCGGCAATCGCAGGACATCATAGAAAAATCCATCGTCCTCGTCCCAGAGTTCGTCTCTGTGACGACCAGGTCGATCCATTGCTCCGGCAATCCAGATCGTGTGTTCCAAAAACTTAAGCGCGAATCGCTCGTACAACGGGTTTTCCTGCGCCAATTCCATAGCGATGTTCAACATTTGTTGACTGAAGAACACCATCCATGCGGTGCCATCAGCTTGTTCCAGATTTCCGCCTGTCGGCAGAGCGTGGCTGCGATCGAAAACTCCGATGTTATCTAGCCCAAGAAAACCGCCTTCGAACACATTATGACCAGACGGGTCTTTGCGATTTAGCCACCAGGTGAAATTGACCAACAGTTTCGAGAAGGCATACTTCAAGAAATCCCGATCGCCGATGCCACCATGTTGCTCACGGTCGAACAAATACGCCCAGTAAGTCGCGAAGGCGTGCACAGGTGGATTAACGTCACTAAAGTTCCACTCGTATGCCGGTATCTGTCCGTTCGGGTGAAGATATGAACTCTTCAACATCATGTCTAACTGCGATTTTGCAAATTGCGGATCGATCATGTTTAGTGGAATGATATGGAACGCTAGATCCCATGCGGCATACCAGGGGTACTCCCATTTATCCGGCATGGAGATAATATCGTTGTTGTACATGTGGAACCACGAACTGTTTCGGATCTGCGCACTTCCGGACATTGGCGCAGCGCCATGCTCACGAAGCCACTGATCGACGTCGTAGTAGAAATATTGTTTCCCCCAGAGCATTCCAGCCAAAGCTGAACGCATGAGATCAAAGCGTTCTTTGTCTTCTTTGACTTTTGTCGGTGCGATTGACTCGTAGAACTCATCTGCTTCTTGAAGACGAAGTTCCATCGTTTCATCAAAGTTCTTTATCGGGTCTCTGTGTTCGGTGATACCAAACCGAAATCGAACGGTTTGCGAACTTCCAGCCGCTACTTGCAGTTTATAATGCGCCGCGAATTTAGTGCCCACATGCTCAGGATTAACAGCATCCATCTGACCATTAACGACGTAATTATTGATTCCATCTTTGACATATGGACTGTCATTCGGAGAGTTAAACAAACGCTCGTTATTCGATTCATTCTCGGTAAACAGCAGCGGAACATGTCTGTCAAAATTGATGTAATGGGTGGTCAAACGCTCCTTGAACAAAGGATCGGAATGCTGTGCCCTTACTGATGAGAAGCCATCCTCATTCGTTTTTTTGAACGAAGGTTTTGTGCCACCATCCGTCCAGGACCAGGTGTTTCGAAAACAGAACTGAGGCAGCAGTTGGATTTCAGCATCTTCAGGTCCACGATTAAACACCTCGATTTTGACCAACATATCTTCTGGTGTTTCTTTAGCGTACTCGATAAATACGTCGAAATACCGGTTGTCATCAAAGACTCCAGTATGTAGCAACTCATATTCACCTTCGAATTTGCTGCGTCCCTGATTGCCATTAATAATTTGTTCGTAGGGAAAAGCGTGCTGGGTGTATTTGTACAAATATTTCATGTAAGAATGAGTTGGAGTACTATCCAAATAAAAATAGTATTCCTTCACGTCTTCGCCATGATTACCTTCGCTGTTGGTGAGCCCAAAGAGGCGTTCTTTAATAATCGGATCTTTACCGTTCCACATCCCGAGCGAAAAACACAGAATCTGGTGATCGTCACTGACACCACCGATGCCATCTTCACCCCAACGATAGGCCCGCGACCGGGCATGATCGTGCGGGAAGTAATTCCAGGCATCACCATTGGTACTATAGTCTTCCCGCACCGTCCCCCACTGGCGTTCGCTCAGGTACGGCCCCCATTTTTTCCAGATTGTCGACTTCTCGTTTCGTCCATGCCTCAGTCTTAGTCTTTCGGCAGATTGAGAATTTCCATTTTCTGCATTCAGCGAACTTTTAGCCATCGCGTCCTCGGTTTAATTTTTGGAAGGAGACAAGATTGTTTCCAACAATCAGGAAACGCCGCAACACCGAACTGCCAGATGGCTAATGGGCGTTCGCAACGTGGATTCCAACAGCGCAGGCGGTCGACCAGGCGGTTGTGTTTGATATGCCACAAAACCGATACCAAAACGCATAAGGTGTATTAAGTTATAGAGAAACTCAACAGAGTAGTCCCACGGGCAGTTTCCATTATGAAAAACGGCCGCCTTTTGAAGTTCCATTTGTCACCTATCGGTTTATAAACTGTTTTCCGACCACTCAAATAGATTGGTCCTGCTGATTCAATAAGAGCACAAACCTTTTGAGGACAGCGAGAATGACAGACGAACAATTCAAGGCAGCGGCCGCGGCACATCGCAAAGAAAACGACAAAAACGCCCAGATGCCCGGCACCGGTGCCGGAGTCCTGGCAGGCGCTCAGCTCGGAACAGTGCTCTTACCGATTCCGGTGGTTGGCACATTTACCGGAGCACTGGTTGGTGGCTTAATCGGGACAAAAATCGGCAAACGTGTCGGCGGTGTAATACTAGACAAAATGGCACCGGTCGAAGAATCTTTTTCAGCAACAAACGCGGCTGCGTGCAAAAACGACGTCGGTCGAGAACTCGAACGACTCGGTCAATTGCGGGCCGCAGGCGTTATCGATGAAGATGAATTCAAGGCAGCGAAAACTAAACTACTCGGACTCTAGTGGACACGAATTAACGCAAACCGTTTTCATCCAGACACATAATCTGTTTTTCCGGCGTCCAGTTCAAATCGAGTAGATGTAAAAACGTTTTCGTCTTGAAGTTATTCATGTCGTGAACGAGCGCTCCCTCTGTGCCATCGCTGGTCTGAGTCTTGTCAATGATGATGGTGCCACGTCCCAGGGACACGACAATGTCCAGGGCCTCCTGTGGTGTCACCAGCTCATCGGTACTATGCCTGGTATCACCCCAGGCACAGACAAAAATGAACTGAATGTGTGGTGGCATAACTTTATTCGAGTCATGGATGTAGTTATATGCTTCTTCCAAGCTCAGGGTGTTCACAGCGGGATCGCCTATAACCACTCGTTCTCGAGCCCAGTCAGTATCCAGATAATCATGCCACTGCATGAGAATCGCATCCTCTGGAATTCGAACGCGACCGGTGGCACCAGCAAGCGATACCATGCGTTTGATTTTGCCGATGTGCGACGAATTTTGACGAGTCAAATAATGAAGCGACCAGAGAAGCGCAAGCGCGCCGAACGAATGGCCGGCAACAATAATTTCATCGAAAGCTGAGCCGAGAGCTTCAATTGCCAGAGCTGGCTCTCTGAGCCAATCGACAATACTGAACGCTTTTGTGCCCCCCAGGTACTCGGCAGTATCGCTTTGCTTCTTTGCTTGTTGCTGCCGCTTCTCGCAATTGATGTAATAATCGGAGTGCAAGCCATTTAAAATCATGCCGTTATGCCGAAGAGTAAGCACCGCATACCCGGCAGCGAGAAAGTCCTTTAAACGGACGGCTTCGAAATCTGTTGATCCGCCGCCCGGGAAGCCAGGCGTAAAGATGAATAGTTTCGATGTTTTCTGCTCAGGGAAGTGAAGTTTTCCTTCGACAGAAGCAGCATCTGCAGTCAATCGCACCCACCAGGCGCGACCGTCGTCAGATAGCGAGATTACACCTTGTGGGTCGATACCTAGATCACCACCGAGTGTCAGAAATTTGTAGAGTTTTTCCAGTGTCGCCATATTTTTTCCATTTGCATCTGATGCATTATTCTGCGCTATTCCGCTGCAGTCAAGGGTTTATAAACCCTCACGTAATCAACAACCAGATCTCCTGGGAACTTTGTAGTCTCAACCGGTTAGCCAGGCAAATCACCGCCAACTGCTAAATTAAGAACCAAGTACATTTTTTCATGAGGAACGCCATCATATAACGTTGAAACTCTCAATTTCTCTTTCATTCCAGATCCCTGAAAGCTCATAACGTGCCATGGATGCTCTTTGTCCTCCATCCATTGGCAACTACGACAAGAGTCCCGAGCAGTCTTCCTAATTCAAGCCTTTCCGTCAGTTAATAAAGAGTTCTGATAAGCTACCCACATGATCAAAAACGATCGCAAATTCTATTTGTTGGCGCTCCTTATGTCGCCGTTTTTTCTGTCCATTTTGGGCTGGATGTTGAGTTCGGCAATTAAAATTTCTAACACTTTCGATTCTGGATCAAAACCGCACATAATGCTGTGGGCATGGGAAACCCCGAGCGATCTGAGGTGGGTCGATCCTGAAAAAATCGGCGTCGCGTTTCTCTCAGAAACTATCACACTCTGCGATGACGGCATCTGGGCGAAGCCTCGAATGCAACCATTAAAAGTAACACCGGAGACCTTTCTAACATCTGTAGTTCGCATCGAGAGCAGCGCTAGACGAAGACCTACTCTATCCAGAGCACAGCTAGACCGAGTGGTCGCCAGCGTGCTCAAAAAATCAAAACTGCCAGGAGTCAAAGCAGTGCAAATTGATTTTGACGCCCGAGTGTCGGAAAGACCGTTCTATAAAACATTGCTGATGCGCTTACGCGAAGAACTTCCACCGGAAACTGAGCTATCGATGACCGCTCTTGCGTCATGGTGTATCGGAGACCGATGGCTAGCAAACACATCAGCAGACGAAATAGTACCAATGTTTTTCAGCATGGGCGCTGACACCAAACAAGTGACAAACCACCTCAGAACAAGACGAACGATTAATAACTTTTACAAACGGAAGGCAATTGGTTTGGCAGCGAATAGCTCGGAAGTGATTCAAGAGATTTCAGAATACGATAAGAGAGAACTATTGAATGGGCGCAGATTGTATCTATTCTCGGCGCGCGGTTGGACAAAAGACAGTGTAGATCGACTACTTCGGAGGGTCGGAACAATATGAAGATCAAGAGAGCGAAACGCGGGATGCATCATAAACTTTTAACTGGGTTAAAAAATGCAAGCGTGCCAATCGCCATTGCTTGTGCACTAGCGGCGGTGACTTCGCAATCAACAATTGCCTGCGGACCGTTCTCGAAGATCGCCATATTCGTAAATGGCTACCATCCAGATTTGCCCATGAACCGCTACGCGATGGGAGAGCTCGGAGTGATCAACCCATCATATGCTCGATCTTACCTCGTTGTCGCTTACCGATATCTCAAGGGCATCAAGACGCCAGCAGCGAAACAAAAGGAATTTGTCGCGCTCTGGCAGCGTCGTCTGGAAACTCTGGACGTATCCGTTCAAGACGCTATCAAAGCTTGGGCAGAGGAACGAAAGAGGGTTGTCGGTATTCCTGCTAAAGACGTGAATGCCTATCAAACTAACGGATATAACGGATATTTGACCTACAATGCCGATGCGTTCCGGGTTGCCACGCAAACACTCAGAGGTAAGATCGATAAGTACGGAGCCAGTGACGATCGAGTCAGGCAGTGGTTGAAAGTCCAAGACCAGATCTTTGGTGCTACGGCTAACGCAGATTCAGACGCGTTCACGAAGACAGCATCGTCCGCCACCACCAGCGCCCCTGCCGGTGACACTACGACGGGCACCACTAACAACACCGCCAGTAACACCAGTACAGCGAAATCTGGAAACGAAACGCAAGCTGACGTTGAGTATCAAAAGGCATGCGATGATTTTTACAACGCCCGATACGAGGCCGCGGTCGCGAAGTTTCAAGCGATTGCTGCTGACACATCCTCACCATGGCAGCAATGGGGCGACTACCTGGCTGCTCGAGCTTATTGCCGAAAGGCGACAATGGGCGACGTCGTCATCGCAGATGATTTGAAACAAGCGAAAAAGCTGGTGGACAAGATTTTGCAATCCACCAAAGAAGACGACCGAATGCACGCGAACGCAAAACGATTAAATAGTTTCCTCGAATACCGATTAAATCCTTCCGAACGAGCGAAACAAGTAGTGGCGGCTTTAACGACCGATGCCAGCCAGGACGACCTTACTGAAGCACTCGGTGATTACACGGTTATTCTAGACAAGGTTTTAGAGAAACAGACATCAAGCACACCGACGAGTATGCGTCCAAACAATGACAACGATGACGATCTGCTAGATAAAAATCGGTCTCTGGCAAAGACATCGAACTTGATGGACAACTCGATGTTTAGCTACGCAGCGTTGAGTGCACTAATACTGTTTGGGACCCACCGCATCTGGTGGCGCCGAAGAAACAACAATACCGGACTAATCCCGAATTCCACAATCGCAGTGGCGTTATCACTTTCTGTCCTCTCATTCAGCCTAGCATCCTGCACACAATCAGGATCAACCGTAAAATCGGAATCAGAAGAATCAACTCAAGTGGTGGCGAAAGCTGATTCGACCAGTGATTCGAAACTACCATCACCAGGAGATGTCATCCTGGACGACGATATGACAAAGTGGATTCTGAATTATCAGGATAATGAGCCGGAAGCGCTGACCAAGGCGTTTGATGAATGGAAAAAATCTAAATCGCTGCCCTGGCTGGTATCAGTAATTTCAAAAATAAAAACTACTGACTCTCGAAAAGCAGAAGTGCTTTCGGAAGCGTCAAAGGTAGCAGAAGACTCGCCAGCTTACCTAACTCTCGAATACCATCAGATTCGTCTGCTCGTTGACGAGAACAAGCCCAAAGAGGCGGCCTCTCGTTTAAACACTCTGCTATCCAAGGTCGGTTCAAAACTTCCGCCAAGCACTCGCAACGCCCTATTCGAGATCGGAGTGAGTTGTGCTGGTTCTCTGGCTGAATTTGTGAAATTAGCGGCGCCAAGTCCATCAATTATCACATGGGATTACGACTCCAACGAAATGCCGGACACTGATGCCGAGTCTGAGCCTGGCACCGTGAAAATGAAACCAACCGACAAATACTTTAACTATACTGGTTGCCTAACACCGGAAGCAGCAGAAATCATCAACAGGGTCGCCCCCTTGCCGACGATCGTGGGGCTGGCAGGCGATCAATCACTGCCGTCGACCGTGCGGCTAGACCTCGCGCAAGCCGGCTGGGTTCGCAGCGTCATGCTCAAAAACGAGAAGATGGCCATGACACTATCACCGGTGCTTGGAAAACTCCGCCCACAACTGACTAAGGCTCTCGCCAGCTATGATGCGGCAAGCACCGGTCCAGAAAAAGAGTTTGCCGGACTGACCACAATATTGCGAAACCCGGGTATGCGGCCCTATGTCACCCCTGGTCTGCAACGTGAGACCGCCTTCGATAAGATTGATAGTTATAGAAACAACTGGTGGGGTGCAGATTTACCGCAAGCGCCCCGCAACATGTACATTGAGACAGATACCCAAGAAGCAAAGAAACCTGTCAATGCAGCCTTCCTCAGTCCAGCAGAAATAGCTCAAGGGCGCAAAGAATGCACTGATGTGAACCGGCTAGGCACCGCGCCTGATGTGCTCGCCCAACGTGTGCTCGCACTTTCAAAGGCGAAACCTAAAGATCCGCGCCTTGCCGAGATGCTTCACCTCGTCGTCACCACAACCAGGTACGGCAACACTGACGACAAAACAACTGCATACTCGAAGCAAGCCTTCCAAGAACTGCATAAAAATTTCCCTGGCAATGAGTGGACAAAAAAGACGAAGTTCTGGTTCTAAGCTAGACAAAGACGTCAGGAGCAACAACGGGTTGAAAATCAAAGCGGTTTAAACGACGCATTGATCTGATCAGCTTTACGCTGGTATTCATCAGCTTCTTTGTTCCGGTGTCTTTTGCGCATCAGTTGCGAATAGCTAGTGTAAGCGGACATGAGCGCTAATTGGTCAGTGACCTGGTTTGCTCCTTGAAGAGCAATCAATCGTTTGATATGCGCTTCGACAATATTAAGCTCATTGGCCTCTAATTCTGCCGAGATCAGCTGCGGAAGAAGTTCTTGCAATGTTTCCTCGTAAGGCATGGGAACTCTTACAATCTCGGCCGAAACAGTGCCGTCTCCGTGATTGGTCTCGATAATTTTCTCAGGGCGCCTCGCCGATGGTGGCGTCGGTTTTAGCGCACCGGCGTCAACGATTGCAAGCGCATTTCGAAGGGTTCTCGATGCTTGAGCAAACTTGCCGCTTCTATTGTAGTGCATGCCGAGGGCAAGGAGGCTGGAGATGTAATCAAGACTGTGTCTTCCCTTTTTCAAAGCTTTGGCAACACTGGTCGAATAAAATGATTCCGTATCCGGCATGCCCTCAGAACCTTCAGAACTCGCACCAGGCATGCCCCCTGGCGATCCATCCGAGACTCCCTCTTGAGCTTGGGCTGACAAAAAACCTGTGAGCAAAACCGCGAGACTCAAACTGGTAAGCCTAAACTTCAAAGCATCTAAAGATGTATTTTTCGAAATCATAAAGTTCTCTTTTGCGGAAATAAATTGGGGATACTTCTCGAAATTGATTCACTGTTTTCTCGATTCAATCTTGGGCCATTGCTGTGCTGTACGTTTTAGCAGCTCCTCTTTATATGCTTTAGCTGAGCCGAATTTTTTCACTTCAGCAGGACTCAGACTAAGTATTTGCGACCCCTGCCCCAATGCTTTTCTCCAAGCATTCTCGCCATTAAATGGCCAGATACCGGAAACTTGAACTGGTCCATTAACCTTCAACGCGGTAAGTTTTATCAACACCTCGCTCTTCTCAAACGCTTTCAATGAACGCAAATAGTCCTTCATTTCAGCCTTGTACTTACCGGTGCAAATGCTATCGCTGTTGACGTTGTGTGCGAGCAAGAAAATATTCACAGGAAGGAAAAGCGACTTGCTCCCATTTGTCACATTGATTGAGTAACCAGATTCGGTACCAAGCGATGTCATTTTATCAGTTGATGTTTGTCCGACCTTTACAGCGGGTCGGTCAACGATTTTCCAACTGTTAGTCAAAACCCAGAAAACCTCTTTCTCATCAGGAGGCAAGTAATCCGCATTCGCACATTGAGCCGAAAATACAAATATGATGATTAAAAATGCCAGCGCCCGAATAGATGCTCTAATCATTGTTATCCGCTCGATAAGTATCATATGCTCTATACCCTTTATCATTGTATGTGATTCGACTTACCGCAGTCAGGGACCAGAGAACTTTTCCAGATCGACCGATCCTCAGGTCTAGCTGAAACCTAAAACCGGATGCGGGACATATGATTTTTCAAGCGACTCGACTTCCTCAGCGGTCAGCTGAATTGATACGGAGGCGGCCGCGTCATCTAGATGATTGATTTTTGTCGCACCAACTATGGGAGCTGTAACAGCAGACTTTTGCAACACCCAGGCTAGTGCAATCTGCGCTCGCGGCACGCCGCGTTTAGAAGCGATTTCTGCAACTGCTGCAACTACCTTCTTATCAGCATCAGCTGTGGTGGCATATAGTTTTTTACCAAATTCATCTGTTTGCGACCTTTCCGTCGAATCATGCCAATCTCGAGTTAGTCGACCGCGAGCAAGTGGGCTCCATGGTATCACTCCAATACCTTCGGCTTCGCAAAGAGGGAGCATCTCTCGTTCTTCCTCGCGGTAAAGCAAATTGACATAGTTTTGCATGCTGACAAAACGGGTCCAATTGTTTGTTTCAGCCACATGTAATGCTTTAGAAAACTGCCAGGCATACATCGAAGAGGCGCCGATATAACGCACTTTGCCGGACTTAACGATATCGTGAAGGGCTTCCATAGTTTCTTCGATCGGTGTTTCATAATCCCAACGATGAATTTGATACAGATCGACGTAATCTGTTTCCAATCTCTTGAGACTCTGATCGATTTCACTCATGATAGCCTTACGCGAAAGACCCGCTCCGTTAGCGCCTTTTCGCATTCTTCCGTGGACTTTCGTCGCGATAACAACTTCATCACGTTCGGAGAAATCCCGCAAGGCGCGCCCGACAATTTCTTCACTGCTTCCATCTGAATATACGTTTGCTGTGTCGAAAAAATTGATGCCAAGATTGAGCGATTGTTTTATAAACTTCCGACTTTCATCCTCGCCAAGAGTCCATTGATGCATACCGCGATCCGGCATGCCGAAACTCATACATCCAAGGCAGATTCGAGAGACCTCGAGCCCGGTACGACCGAGTTTTACATATTCCATAAGTGATTCCTCGCGCTTGGATTTCCTGACAGCGACGCTATGCATCTAATGTATTGTACCTGCCCAAGTGCAATACTACCTGCGTTCCACAGCCAGGTTGCCGAGCAGCTTTAATTCGACGCCTTCCCGGAGACACTTTAGACATGATCAAGAACTGGTTGACATCGCTTTTGATTGCTGTCCAATTGAGCGGTCCAATAATGCCGGCAATAGCCGCTTCAACACCAGTCGCAAAGCCAACAGCGGAAAACCAGAATATGAAAAAATTCGTCGCCGATCTAATGAGCAAAATGACCGTTGAAGAAAAAATCGGTCAAATGAATCTACTTTCAATCGGGTTCGATGTCACCGGTCCCGTGGTCAGCAAAGACGTTGATACCAAGATTAGAAAAGGTCTTGTTGGTGGAGTTTTCAACTCATTCACACCCAGTGCAGTGCGAAAGTTGCAAGAAATCGCAGTTAACGAATCTCGTCTCAAAATTCCACTGTTGTTTGGATATGATGTCATTCACGGGCATCGAACAATATTTCCGATTCCTCTAGGACTAGCATCCTCTTGGGATATAGATCTGATCGAAAAGACGGCTCGGGCTGCGGCGCTTGAAGCAAGCGCTGATGGCTTGCACTGGACCTTTTCTCCGATGGTTGACATCGCTCGCGATCCACGTTGGGGTCGAGTTGCAGAAGGAGCCGGTGAGGATCCATATCTCGGGAGCGCAATCGCTAAAGCGATGGTCCGAGGTTATCAAGGCACTTCGGGTTATGGAAAAGCCGATGCGGTTCTCGCCTGCGTAAAACACTTTGCGCTCTATGGAGCAGCCGAAGCTGGTCGCGACTACAACACCGTAGACATGAGCCCCGTCCGCATGTACAACGAATATCTGCCACCATACAAAGCTGGCGTTGATGCCGGTGCTGCGACTGTGATGAGTTCATTCAACGAAGTGAATGGCGTTCCCGCCACAGGCAATAAATGGCTGATGACTGAATTGCTTCGCAATCAGTGGGGATTTAAAGGATTTATTTGCACTGACTACACAGCTGTAACCGAGATGATATCTCATGGTGCCGGCGACGAGAAGAAAGTAACCGAGCTTTCTATGAACGCAGGAATCGACCAGGATATGGTCGGTGAGCTATTTCTCAAATATGGTGAGGAGCTTATCAAAGAGGGCAAAGTTTCTCAAAAGATTGTCGACGACGCCTGCCGACGGGTTCTAGAAGCAAAATACGAATTGGGATTGTTCGAAGATCCATATCGTTATATGAATGAAGAACGCAAAGCAGCACAGACCATGAGTGCCGATAAGATTGCCTTGAGCAAAGAAGCATGCGCAAAAAGTATCGTGCTTTTGAAAAACGCTAATGATGTGTTGCCACTTTCGGCAGAGAGCAAGATCGCGTTTATTGGTCCGTTCATAAAAGATCAGCGCAGCCTAATCGGCAGCTGGAGCGGCGCAGGAGAATGGCAAAAGTCAGTCAGCATCTGGGATGCGCTTGGTACTAAATTCGGTGCCAACAAATTTCTCTACGCCAAAGGTTGCAATATCATCGACGACGCAGCGCTAGTAGAACGGTTAAATCGGGACGGTGCATTACTGAGCAAAGATGATAAGACACCGCAGCAACTAATTGATGAAGCTGTTGAAACCGCAAAACAAGCGGATAAAGTGGTAGTCGCCCTCGGTGAGCCATTCTGCATGAGCGGTGAGGCTGCTTGCCGTAGCATGATTGGTTTATTCGACAATCAAGTTGCACTACTCAAAGCGCTTAAACAAACCGGTAAACCGATAGTTTTAGTACTGATGAATGGTCGGCCTCTGACAATTCCCTGGGAAGATGCGAACCTGGATGGCATAGTTGAAACCTGGTATGGCGGCACGATGGCTGGTCCTGCGATCACTGAAGTGTTGTTCGGTGATGTCAATCCGACAGCAAGACTGTCAATGAGTTTCCCGGTTAACGTGGGTCAGATTCCAATCTATTACAACGCAAAGACAACTGGTCGTCCTTGGGACGACAAAGAAAAATATCGCTCCAAATATCTCGATGTATCGAACCTGCCACTCTATCCATTCGGCTATGGACTGAGCTATACGAAATACTCCTACGGCGATCTAGTCGTTACTCCGAAGACTACTCCTGACAAAATAACGGTCAACATTCCAGTAACAAATACGGGTAAACGCGCGGGGGTCGAGACTGTTCAACTATATGTTCGTGACATGGTCGGCAGTATCACAAGACCAGAGAAGGAGCTAAAAGGCTTCCAGCGAGTAGAAATCAAACCCGGTGAAACGGTTGACGTCAAATTCGAGCTCACCCGAGATGATTTGCGTTTCTACAACTCGGATCTCAAGTTCGATGCGGAACCTGGTGAATTCAAAGTTTTCGTAGGTCCGAACAGTAGAGATGTAAAGGAAGCGAGTTTTACTCTGGAGAAATAAACGACAGTCAGCTAAAGTGACTCCAGAGGTTGAATAGTTCACCGACTAAGTGGTCTGGGAATAGTTGAGCTTGCAACGGAGATTCCAGAAAACTCAGTCTGCTAATCTATGAAATCTTGTAATCGAAACCGGCGAAAAGTGATCGCCTCCATAACTGGTGCCCAGAGCAAAACGCTCTTTTCATCAGCGTTCCTAAGGAGAATGAAATGACTGAAGCATTATTCAACGTTCTGAAGGCTGAAAAAGTCGCACAGATAAATTTGCTTACCTATTATTCGGAAAAACCTTTCGAGCGTGTGATCGAAGACTTCGAAAAGCAACTGGGAAAATTCGACAGAGACCGCGCCATGATTGCAAAATCAGATCTGACCACGGTACTTGAGCAGATGGTCGGCTCAAGCGGCTTGATGATACTTGGCGTACTCAATATGGGGCAGCTGCTACCAGCATTGGTGGCATCGAAAACCAGTGCGCGCCAGTATCAAGTCGGCAATCCGCTGGTCGCCAGTAAGCTCAGCCAAGAGAATATCCTAGCCGCTCTGTACGCACCACCGAGAGTACTGATTTACATGCAAGAAAATCAAACCTGGATTGCCTACGATCAACCATCAACGGTGTTCGGTCGATTTCCGACCTTCGAAACAAGAGCTATTTCAGTAGACCTCGACAGAAAGTTCGAGGCTCTGGTTAAACAAGCTCTTGCCTAATTGTTGGGTCACTTACATTGCAGAACAGGCAGAACGCTCCGCTGAGACGATCGGTGCGGGTACACCGAAGAATTCTGCGACTTCCTGCCAACTTCTCACACGCGGATTGTAATTAACAAATCTGTTGTGCGGCGCATCAAACAACAAACCTTGACCCTTGAAGCGCTTAAAGTGGCGCACGTTGTCATCGATTAAATAATCGGCTTGAACAATGGATTTGTCACCGCAAAAGACAAAATGCTGTGTGTTGATAAACGGCAAATGTTTGAGCAACCATTCGTACTTGGCAGCAAATGAGTTCGGCACTTCCATGGCTGCGGTCGTGATGAACAGCTCATGCTCATTGGACAGAGCCTCTAGGGTTTCAATCGCGCCTGGAATGATCGCCAGGTCAGCGAAAAAAGACGCATCCATGACGATCTCAATGACCTTCTCTCTTTCGTGTTCTTCAACGAAATCAGGGAGCGACGTACCGACCAGGTCTTCATGTGTCACTCGTTTTTCAAAATGCTTATTGTAAAGATCGACGTGCTTGCTGAGCGCGTCCGTAATGACTTCATCCATATCTACCGCAATTCGACTCATAATTGCCCCCTGTTCGCGCACATTTCTGCTATAATCATGCACAAATCGGCACAAAAACGCAAGAGGTTGTAAAGGCAGATGTTTACTGAAGAACGCAGGCAGCGCATCTTGAGTCATCTGAACGTTAAGGGTAAAGCCTCCTCATTCGCTCTAGCCACAGAACTCGGCGTCTCTGAAGACACAATTAGACGAGACCTGAAAGAGCTATCAGAGAACGGACTACTAAAAAAAGTTCACGGCGGAGCGATGGCTATCAGCCCGGTGCCGTTCGAGTACTCCGCGCGAATCGAATTGAATCTCGACGAAAAGCGAAAAATGGCGGCCGAAGCAGCGAAACTAATTAAGCCTGGCATGCTGGTCTTCATCGATGGTGGCACATCGACACAATTAATTGCCGAGTTTCTACCGTCAGGACTGGACGCGACCTTCATCACGCACAGTGCCGCAAATGCAATTGCCTTTGCCAACTGCCGAACATCGAAAATAATTCTTCTGGGCGGCATGTTAGTCCCTGAGCTGCTCATCAATGAGGGTCCCGAAGTGTTAAGCGCTATCGGCAGATTCAGCGCAGACCTCGCCCTGATAAGTGTTCAGGGACTCAACATTGAGGACGGCGCTAGTGTCAGCCACTATCAGGATTCGCTTGTAAAAACGGCTTTTATCAAAAACGCAGCGGAACTAGCGGTGGTGGCAGGCAAAGAGAAATTGGGTTTCGCTCTACACTACAAGATATGCGCTTCTTCGGAGCTCGATTATCTAATTACCGACGAAACAAAAAGTGGTTTAAAGAAGCTAGGAACAGTTGATTTTCAAGTCATAAGCGTATAGCGGCTTCTTCTGGTTGATAAAACCGTATAGATCAAGCATCTTTGACATCCAGTCGTAGGTATGGCATAATTAGGCGTCTGACCCCCATCGGGACGATCGACGAACGAATTTGTCTGCTTCGCCCAGTTTAAAAACAGAGTGCGAACGTTCAGGCAGACCGGAAAAAACGGCGTTTCCGATAACTAATGAGAATAGCTGGCGCGCTTGCCGGCGAATGATAAGGAAATCAACATTTTGACAAACTTTGCAGAGCTTGGGTTATCCAAGCCTATTTTGGCTGCTCTTGAAGCAGCCGGTATTACGGAACCAACAGAAATTCAAGAAGCGACAATCCAACAAACCTTGACCGGACGCGACTTACTCGCATCAGCCCAAACCGGATCGGGAAAAACCGCAGCATTTGCTTTACCGATCATCGAGTGCCTCTCCGAACCAGAGAAGAAACCGAGAGCATTGGTGCTGGCTCCAACTCGTGAACTGGCACTCCAGGTTGAGGAAGAATTCAAACGCTTCGCCAAAAATTCCGGACTCAAAACAGTCACTCTATATGGTGGCACCGGATACGACAAACAACTGAACGCATTGAAACGACAAGTCGACATCATCGTCGCCACGCCAGGTCGTTTACTTGATTGCGTCGAACGCAAATATGCCGATTTGTCAGCAATCGAAATTTTGGTACTCGATGAAGCGGATAGACTCTTAGATCTCGGCTTCATGCCACAAATTAGAAAGATAATTTCGAAGATACCGAAAGAGCGCCAAACGCTCATGTTCTCAGCGACTATCGATCAAAGAATTCAAAAAATCGCCAGAGAATATATGATTGAACCAGCCGTGGTTAGAGCGAATGTGGATCGCATTGATGTCGCATCAATCGAACAGCGCTTCCTGCACGTAACGGAATTTTCCAAAGACGCTTTGCTGGCGAAGCTCATCAAAGAATATGAGATGAGTTCGATACTCGTATTCACCCGCACCAAACGCAAAGCGGGTTGGGTGAGAGACAGACTTCGCGACGCCAACATCATCGCCGAAGAAATTCACAGCGACATCAGCCAAAATCAACGAGAGAGAACTCTGGCTCGCTATCGCAAAGGCATGTTCCCGGTTCTAGTCGCAACCGACGTTGCCGCTCGCGGTCTGGACATTCCGACAATCAGCCACGTGATCAATTACGACCTGCCTGAAGTCCCGGAAGATTACGTCCACCGCATCGGCCGAACAGGGCGCGCAGGAAGATCAGGAATGGCGTTCTCATTCGTAAGTGAAGAGCAACGTTTTCTCGTCAAAGACATTCAGAAGCTTTTGGGTCAGCAAGAAGAACCAGAATCAGCCGCTGCCGCAGCCAAGAAAACAGCAGCCGCGCGTCGATTCAAAAGCAGGAATCGAAGACGCGTCATCTAGATCTGAAACACACTCATCGTTTCAATCTCAGATAGAAAATAGTCAAATGAATTACCCGGAACGCTCGCGATCCGGGTTTCAAATTTAGTTTTGATTTAACAGAAACTACTAGTCACCACGGATGGTGATGCCCGGAATCCTAATTGTCGTTCGATCTCCATGACCATTCTTGTTGATATTCACAAATGGCGCTTTGATATGAACACTGCCAGTGTTATCGTCAGAATCGACTTTCACCAGTGGGGCACGCACATGCACTCGGGAATCATCTGAGTACGCATGTGTCTCGCCATCAGCTCTTACCTGGATACGGTCACCATCGATTCCGTCGCTGTCGATCTGGATGTTTGTGGAATCTGGTGCTGTAGAGGTGTTGATCGGAGGCGGCGGATTCAAATTAGGTTGAACCTCTCTAATCGTAGTAGTTTTAATGGTCCGACCATACTCATCAGTTTCCAAAGTAGAAGTTGTATCCGCAGCCGGCTTCGGCGAGGATGAACACGCGGAAAGCATCAGCACTGATAGCGCCACCATCGCGGCCGAACGCGTTTCCCAATTTCCTAATGATTTCATGCTAACTCTCCTGCTGTCCAATGACATTTGCCCAACTAAACCGGCTAACCGGTCACAAGCTTACTCATAGCACAGAGGCGAACACTTGCCGCCACCTTGCACAAATTCGTTTTGTTGGCTGGATCACATCATTGGCACAAAGCAATAAAGGGCAGCGCGAGATTGCCCGGCAAAAATCCATAATACCTTCAGCCGCGTTCTGCTCCGCTCGGCTCCAAGTCCAATCGAAAAGTAAAATGAGCCGCATCAGGTAATCAAAGGCGTCCTACCAAAACGCATGAGTTCGTCATTGCCAAACGGCAAGAGACTGAAAGCATCTCTTTTGAGATCTTTCAAAGCCTAACCACCTTTTAAGTGACGCTCGAAAAATCCGATCGAATCTAGAACCTGCTTACGTCCGAAGCCCGGGCCCTGTCCACCGTTGACCACGTTCAACTCGCATTCGATACCCAGCTCCTGCAGCCTCTTTTGAAGCGCGGCGCTCTGAGACAAAGGAACGAGCAGGTCGTTCTTCCCATGCAGAATGAGAAAAGGGGGGGCGTTTTTCGACACATAATTTACCGGGCTGGCTTTGGCAGCAAGAGCAAAGCGATTCGGACCGCCTAGAAACTGATCGATCGTAGCAAGACCTTCCGCCCCAGCATCCCTACTCCTCATGTATCGTGGCAAGTCGGTAGGCCCGTACCAATCGCAAACAGCCTTCACCGGGCTCGCTGCACGGGATGACGCACCACTGGAGACATTGCTTGATGGTCTATCGGGCTTGTCTAGCAAAGATCCGCTCGTCGAGCCGTTTGCTGAAGTTGCCAGCTTCAAACCAACAAGAGCGACTAAATGCCCTCCGGCTGATGCGCCCCACAAACCGATGCGCTTTCCATCGAAATTGTATTTCGAGGAATTTTTCACGAGCCAGTCAATTGCAGCGACGCAGTCGTCCTCCTGCGCTGGAAAAATCGCTTCCTGACTCAATCTGTAATTGACACTGGCTACAGCAAAACCTTTTCGAACTGCCTCGTTGAACGGTCCGCTCTTCTTGTCGCCGCCACGCCAGCCACCGCCGTGAATCCAGACAATCAATGGTCGGGGCTCCCGTGGCCGGTCCGCAGGAAGATACAGATCGAGCTTCTGGCTCTGACTCAACGGATTAGCGACGTAGCTTAAGTTATTAACAACCTTAAATGGCGGTCCGAAAGAACCGAAGCGCTCACCCCTCCTAGTCGCAGGAGCGCGGTCTGAGACAATCGAGCCCTGAGCAAGAGATGGCGAAACTTGACCAAGCATGAGCATCGCCACAAGCACCAGGCAAGAAATTGTCCTGCCAACAACTCCGCGAGTACGCCCCATCAAAGACTACCTCAACAACTTTCAACATTGTACCCTTCTATTATTTTCAGAAGACGTGCTCTTCCGATTTCAATACTCCTGTTCAGCGGCATCCCAGTTCTCAGCGGCGGTAACTCGCAACTATCTCCTTATTGGGTACGGCGATCAATCAGAATCCAAGAAGAGGCATTAAAGAGCTTTATTAACGGGCGCTTGGAAACATTAAATCTACTGGACAGGGTTTGAATATCGCAGATTTAGAGCCCAGGGACCTTTTCAGTCAGCCATTCTGGATTATAGATAGTACTGAGATAGCCACGCCCGCCGTCAGGTAACACGACGACGATGTTCTTGCCCTCGCTATCGCACTGCTCTGCGTACTGGACAGCAGCGTGGAGTATGGAACCAGCAGAGCTACCGACAAACATGGCTTCGGTGGCTAGAAGTTTGTGAGCAGCCCGAACGGAATCCCGGTCGGAAACCTGAATGGCTGCATCAACTATATCTAGATCAAAGTTTCCCGGCACAAAATCCTGACCGATGCCTTCGACAACATATGATGAACTTACACCAGCGTGCCCGTCGACCATGCCGGTCAACAAACTGCCGATTGGATCAGCAAGAACAACTTTGGCAGCGGAATTGCGTTCCTTCAGATACCGACCAACACCAGTCAGTGTGCCACCAGTGCCGACACCAGTGACGAACACATCGATCTTGCCATCCATCTGTTTCCACAATTCCGGTGCAGTCGTTTGATAATGAACTTCGGCGTTATTCTGATTGTAAAATTGGTCGGCGAACCAGGCACCACGCTCCTTTGCAATTGCTCTTGCCCGATTTAAGAAGTGCTCCGGATCATCGCTGGATTTCCCCGAGGGTGTAATTATCGTTTCACTGTTCAACGCTTCCAGCAGCCGGACCTTATCCTTGCTCACTTTCTGCGACATCACCGTAATCAGTTTATACCCATACAGATTGGCTGCCAGAGCCAATCCAACACCGGTATTACCAGCGGTGGCTTCCACAATTGTCCCCCCAGGTTTCAAGTCGCCCCGCGCGGAAGCCTTCTGGACCATGTAGAAACCAATGCGATCTTTTACGGAACCACCAGGGTTGAGAAACTCGCATTTTCCAAAGAGATTGTAATTCGCACCCGACGTAAAACGACTCAATCGAACAAGTGGCGTGTTTCCAACGACACTGGCAATTGAATCATTTACGTCCATCATGCTGTCCTCCGAATCACTCCAGTTCGATTGTCCGCCTGATCTAATTTCACTTCATAGAATTTTGGAATTCAACGAGTCCAACAATCCTTGAATTCGAGCTTGTAATTTTTCAGTCAAATCAGCACGAACAGCGTGCCCGTCTTTTACGTACTCATCAACATGCACGCCCAGATCCAGGGGCTCCGCCAGTTTGACGAAAACCTTACGATTGGCCAGTTGCGGAGGACGTTTGATGTGAAACAATTCGCGTTCCATTTTTAACACCACCTCCGCCATCCGATCGACCGAGGTAGTGCCGGCATAATAGTGTGGATGCCAACTGGCTAACTGTGCCACCTCCTGCAGTGTCTGAATGTCGGCACGCAATTGGAGACGTTCCTTCACGTCAGCCTGCTCTTCGAGCTTCTCGCGCAGCTCTGCACCGAGCTTCCAGGCCTCGTCGATTGCCCGACGCTTCAAAGGCTGCACTTCGTGATACTTACTCTCAACATCCGCCAGCATTTTTCGACGAGCGTTCATGATCTCATCCTCGAGATCTTCTGATTCCTTCTCAAACTGAACTTTATGGATTTCTTCTTCCCGTTTAATCAATACCTTTTGAATAACTAAAAGGCGCTCAGGCAGGGATTTGCCCGAGTGACTCAAAGAAAGATGAGCTTCGATTTTTTCGATTCGCTTTTCAAGAATTGAAAAAACGGCGGGCTCGTAATGATAACGAATAGCCATTGGTAAAATAAACGCGGTCCAAGCTGGCTCATTCCGACGCTTGTCGATTATCGCCTGCATCGTTAAGTCGATCGCACCTGAGTGAAACGGCTGCACGACTTCGTTCATGTAAAAGATCTCCCCCTCAGGGAAAATCACAAGGACATCCTCACCTCCCTTGATGGTGTCAATTGCAAATACTTTAGCAGGAGAATCATGCGCTCCACGTTCTACGGAGAAGTGGCCGAGGCGCTGTAATGCCCAACCGGCAAAACCGAAGTTCTCATCGAATGCTTCACGGTTGCACATCGAGATAAAGCGCTTGCCGGAACGTCTACCAAGTTCGACAACCACCCGTGGATCGGTTTCATCAGCGTGATTAGACGTAAGTGAAACACCGGAACCCTTTGGAATTTTGTTAAAGAACTGCAGGTCTTCGCTCTCTAGAAAGACCCTGTTCTTCAACGACAATTCCGCCCGTACGATTTGCTGCGCAGCCGTAATCAAGAACGGCGAAGGTTTAGCCGGCAGGAACGCACGCTTGTGTTTATCCGAGGGAGGATTGTTCATAACAAGCCTAATGAACTCAGCTCATTAACAGGCTCTTCGAAGGAACACGAACCAATCGCATGAAAAAAGTTTTTCCGGGCATCACGAATCTGATCTACGGAAAGCGACTTTCCATTCCAGTGTAAATGATCATCGAAAACGAATTTACCGGCATCCGTGTTTGCAAGAATCGGTTCGATATCCCGCTCACCATGCCAGGAGAAAGCTGATGCCACCAAGGTGTTCAAAAAACCATGCATCACCGCCCGCGGTGCATCCTTTTCATATGTCAATGCATACTCTGCGCGAATCGGATGGTGCAAACCGGCAGTAGCTTTAAACGCCAACTTACGGTCAGCACAGTCATTGATGAATCGAGCAACCTCAACTGGAGATGGAATAGCTTCGGGTTTCACACCACCCATGCGAATCTTAGCGAAGTTTCCAGCCTGTTTGATAGCGTCCAGCTGGGCAGTATTGCCTGGTAGAACTTCGCAATAAACGGGATGTTTTGCAGCGACAACCACGGTGCTTTCGATTGCCGCAGCGCGAGAATCATCTGCTGCAGCCAAAATCGATAGTGAATTGTCAAACTCGGCAGGCACCATGCCGACATCTTTTGCAGTCACGACAAACCATCGCAACATCCAGGTGTGTTCGCCGTTTTGATAACTTTTGAATTTCTCCAGCGCCGGTTTTAACTCAATCGACGCAGGCGGAAATAATCCGGCGTAGTCAATAAGATCTTCGAGCAAAGCTTTCAAAGCCGGTGCAATCGTTTTAACCATAACTTGCAGGTGCTATCCTCAGCAGACGTGAAAACCAAAAATCTTCGTTCAAACGCGCTGATGCTAGCATGTTTGAGCGTTTCGGTCGTTAAAAACGTTGCCCTGGTACGAGGCAATCGAACGCGGGTATTAGATCCATAGCCACGTTTGCCATCCCCGGAATTCCATTTACTATCGCTCGAAGGTCGCAAAGAATGAATACTTGCAGGATTTTGTTCAGGAATGAACTTGAGGAAACCAAGATCGTGACCTTGAAAGAAGGCGAGAGGCTAAAAATCGGGCGCAGTCCCAGCCACGAAGAAGACGGCCATCACGCGCTGCGAATTCCAGCCAATGACGTCTCCAGCAATCACGCCGAAATTCGAAACAACGAATACGGCTGGATTGTTCAGGACCTCGGCAGCAAAAACGGCACAAAAGTCAGAGGCATGAAGCTTGAAGCGGAGCAGATTTGCTTACTCGAGAATGGCGAAACGATTCAAATTGCTGGACATGAGATAAAGGTTTTTACGAGCATTCCGACAATCAAAACACCGAAGGAGCCTCTGTCGCCAGACAACTTGCGCTCGATGCTGCAGATCGATATAACTACGATCACAGCGGAAATTCACGGTTCCGGCTGCGCTGTCGAAGCGGATCGACCGATAAGCGAGCAGATGATCACACAAAGACTCGACCTTTTCATGTTCCTTTCTGCAGAGCTGGCAAAGACTTACGGACACTTAGATCGTCTTGAAAACAACACGATCGTGCTCTGGTGGAACAACGGAATTCCATTCGGTGCACAAGAGATTGTCAAATCATCCGGAGAATTCTTGGCCTGCCAAACCGCGCTTGCGTTGCGCGATTTCGCGCAGACAATCGCGCAGAGATCCGATGCCAGTAAAGATTTTTCAATATCAATATCTATCTCGTCAGGACAAGCAGCCAGTGGAAATTTTGGAAACATGCTCTACGACAATCCGGAAAGACTGTCGTTTAATATCGAAGACAACTTCAGTGATATCATTACCGACAGAGCAACCTACAATCTCGTCGAAGACAGCTTCCGATTTGAACCAGTCGCAGACGCGGTTGTCGACGGTCCTAACAAGTCCGATGTATTTTTCAAATTGCTACGCATGAGATCTAGAGTCAAACCACACGTGACCAACGCGAAATAAACGGAAACGCGAATTAATGGATATCTACCTGATCGACGGCACTTATGAATTGTTCAGGCACTATTTCGGTGTTCCGCAATCGCAAAATTCCAAGGGCGAAGAAATCGCTGCTGTGCGAGGTGTGGTGATCTCGGTGCTGTCGATGCTGGACAAAGGAGCAACGCATATTGGTATAGCGACCGACCATGTGATTGAGTCGTTCCGAAACGATCTATATGCGGGTTACAAAACCAGCGATGGAATTCCGCCAGATCTGTGGTCGCAATTTCCGATCCTGGAAGAAGCAATGGACGCAATGGGCGTCAAGGTCTGGGCCATGGTCGAATTCGAAGCCGACGACGCACTCGCGGCTGCAGCGGCGAAAGCCGCTCTTGATGAGCGTGTTGACCGAGTGATTATTTGCACACCGGATAAAGATCTGGGACAGTCGGTGGTCGGAGATCGAGTGGTTCAATTAGATCGACGTCGTGATGCGATTCGAAACGAGACTGGCGTAATTGAAAAATTTGGTGTCGCACCAAAATCAATTCCTGACTATTTGGCGCTCGTTGGTGATACCGCCGACGGTTACCCAGGCTTAAAAGGCTGGGGCGCCAAGGCAACTGCTTCCGTTTTGTCGCAATATCCGCGTCTTGAAGATATTCCGAAAGATCCAATTAATTGGAACTCGAACATTCGTGGAGCCGGAAAGTTAGCGACGACACTTTTCGATAATTGGGATGATGCAGTTCTGTATCGCACACTAGCAACGCTTCGGCTAGACGTGCCAGTGTTTGATTCAATCGATGATCTAAAATGGAATGGTCCGAAACCCTCATTCGAAGCAGTTTGCAATAGACTGAAATCAGAGAAACTGTTCCTGCGCGCAGAGGCAATCTTCCATAAGGCGCAAAGCAAAGCATAAGGTCTCAATTTAGCATTCAATAAACACGAAGTATAAAAGCATTCCAATTCTTTAGATGGAAGTCATGCCTTAAAATCAGGTTTGCTCTTTTATATAAACAATTTTGGACAAACTAATGAAGAAGTCAATTGAAGTTCACGCCAGTCCTGAAGCCGTTTTCAACGCAATCGTCAGTTATCGCAGTTCCGATCCCGAGAACAGAACTATTAAGTCGGCAGGTGACGGCAAGGCAGTAATACAAGAGAAGTTTGGCGGAGTACCGATTGTCGGTCATTCTATGATTACGTATCAAGAGGTGGAGACACCATTCGAAAGAATTGACTACACACTCGTAGAAGGCGATCGTTTGGCAAAATTCGAAGGCGCCTGGATCTTAACTCCCGCACATGATGGGAAGTCAACAAAGGTGGACCTGACTGCGGATCTCGACATCGCTATGGCGTTTCCATTCAAAGACCAGATTCTTAACGCCCAGGCCGACGAGGACATGCAGAGACGCTTGAACTATGTGAAAGAGCACGCTGAGAAGGTTTAACTGAAAAGAACCCGATTCAACACTTGAAGAAGTGTGGAAACCAAAACATCGCGGAGTAGCTCGCACGTTTTAATGAACGAGTTCCCCAATTGTTTTGGAGTTTTTATGAAATCAACCACAGTAGCCAGCTTCAGCCTGGTCTTATTGCTCTTTGCTCAACCTTGTTTTGCTAAGTCGAACGATCCGAGCGCCACCGCGGCTAGTGAATTGTTCGGACTGAGCGCATTATCGCTCGTCGCGACACCTGTCTTACTCACCGCCGGCACAGGTTACATGGCGGGCGCCGTAATCGAAACAACTGGAGAGGCGATGTCGGAAGTCGGTAAATCAACCGGAGAAATTATCAAACTGGTCGGATCCGGTGGTGAAGCCCTTTCCGAACTCACCAGTGAATCAATTGAAACCGCATTGGAAGCGGCTGATACGGCATCCGACGTAGCCCGTGGTGACAGCGAGGTAAAAGTGGAAATTAACAAAAAAGAGATTCCACTGAAAGTTCGCAAGAACTACCTTCAAATGAATGAGAAGGTGAAAACCGAATGAATCGACTGATAGCAAGACTCGCATTAGCAGCGGTTTTCTCGTTGGTACTGCCTGTAGTACCGATACCGGTATTGGTGCAGCCGCTCCTCGCACAAACAGCATCGAAAACAGTTGGTTTGGATGCCAGAAAAGTCGATATATCAAAAAAGCTGACAGACTGGATGCAAAATAAATTGAAAGAGAAAAAAGCGATCGTAGCAGTCGTGTCACGCCGAGGAGGACGTGATGTGAAAGGTCGAGATCGCACGGGGATGGCGCATTCAGGCTTAGCTGTATACGATCCTCGAGCCCAAACCTGGATCATTTACCAGTTGCTAAACAATCCCCAAAGCGGCGAACCTACGGCTGAACTATGGCGAATGGCACCACTGGACTTTTTCTACGGACAAACGGGATACGATGAAAATGCATTGCTGATGATTCCCGATCGTGAAACGCAAGAACGCGTCTACGAGTCGATTCTCAACGGCAAAGCCTGGAACATGGCGTTCACCAAGAAATACAACCTTCTATCTCGCTTTGATAGCCCGGACAGTATGAATTGCAACAAATGGATATTGCTGACGATCGCTGCCGCACGCTGCGACGAGTACGATCCCCAAAAGGTCTTATCCGTGGTCAGCGGCGGCTTCAATCCCGGAAAAATAAAACTTAGCTTCTTTGCAAAACAGGTAGTGAAAAACAAACCAAATGTTCGACTGGATGAACTACCTGACAGAGGTGACGTACAGACCGTGACACCACAGAGTCTGTACGACTCGGGACTGTTCAAAGAGAAGTTCTTCGTCAGCGAGCCCATCTAGGTACAAACGAAACTCTCGTTACGAAACCGACAGGGAATTCTTTCCCAAGAAATCAGACATGAAGAGCTAAACGATGGATAGTGCGTCGTTTAGCTCTTCCACTCATTGATTAGATACTACTAAAATTACATCCTTGTCATCCTGCGGCTTGCACGATCCGCCTGACTACTAGTACGATCTCGGTGTCGCGAACCGACCACAAACCCAACGCCGGAAATACGACTTGAGAAACTCTGGAAACCTACAAACGCCAGACCGTCCGACTACGACGCGCGGGCTGCATCCGACGCAGAGTTCCGCAAAGAAGCCGGGTGCGGTCCGATTTGCGTTATCCGTTTTGCTTGGCAGTACAACAGTCATTCTGTCCACCCTACTGGCGATAACTGCAATCGCGATCAATCAGGTTCCTGGGAAATATTTGAACGCCGCAGACGGCGTGCCGGCGAAGTTTCGAGTGGCGATCGGAAAGCTTTCCAGGTATTTGAACTCGAACGAAAACCCTGATGTTCTTCTGCTGGGCTCATCTTTGTGGTTGTTTCCTTCCACCAGATGCGATGACCAGATGGCGGGCAAAGCGACGTGTTACGACGAATGGTGGTACAACGCCTACGTCAACAACTATGACAAATCACTCTACTTTCAAAAACAACTAAAAGACTCCAAAATCGACGCGTCGGTCAGAAATCTAGCTGTGTCATCATCCCTGGTATCAGATCAAAACGAGATCCTTCGAACGGCAATTGAATCAGGCAAACATCCCAAGCTCATCGTTTGCGGTCTGTGCCCGAGAGATTTTATCGACGCCGGTGTAAAGGAAGTAATGACACCAACACGTTTACTTCTGGATGAATTCAAAGCGGATAGAACAGCTAGACCATCTGTCGATTTATCAGTTGATGGTATCAACCAGGCGAAAGCCGACGTAAAGCACCACTTCGAAAAATCTCTTGCCAGAGCGCGCGGAGTTTCAGATGAATACTTACGCCGGGCAATCAACCATCCTGAATCCGTTGAAAAAATTCGGCTCGACACGACTTATCGACCCAATACATTCAGAGATTTGAAAACGTATAAAAGAATTTACGGAATGAAGAGCCGTGAGATGCTAGCCAGACAAACTGAGCATTTGCGCAAACTGACCTCGTTTGCCAAAGAACATGGTGTCTCGGTTTTGCTTATCAACATGCCGCTTACGTCTGAGAACACTAAGAATTTAGATCAGAGTATTTATCGCGATTACGTCAATGCAATTCAGACCGTTGCAAAAGAAAACCACGTCGCATTCCTCGACCTCGGGTCTAACTCCAAATTCGACAACATGAAGGACTTCGAAGATAGCTGCCACCTGGGCATTAGCGGCGGCAAGAAATTATTCGACGCCATTGTCGACAAAATCTCTCAGGATCCATATCTTTTGACTGCGCTTTCGCTGAAACAATAAGAATGAAATTTCCGAATAACATTCAAGTGCACCTCTATAGCACTTATTCTAAAGCGTGTTCTTCATTGCAGTTGAATTATTCCGTGTTCTCTTAATTCTGGAGCAAATCATGACAAACGAAGGCGAAGTTCATCTTTCAGATCGCGCACGAGCGATTCCAGGATCCAATATTCGCGGTTCGATGAAACGGGTGGCACTTGCAACCGCACGCGGAGCGGTAGTGAATCTCGCCCAGGGACTACCGGAATACGCCGCACCAGATACGGTGAAACGCGCCGCAATGGAAGCGATTGAGAACAATCAGAATCAGTACTGTGACACCTGGGGACATCCGCCTCTTCGCGAAGCAATTGCCCGGAAGTATCAGGCTCATTATGGATTTTCGATTGACTGGCAAACTGAAATTACAGTGACCTGTGGTGTCAGTGAGGCCGTCAACGATGCGTTACTGACTATCGTCAACCCGGGTGATGAGATCATAGTATTCGAGCCCTTCTACGAAAACTATTTCGCCAACATTATCATCGCCGGAGCAGTTGTTCGATACGTCAAATTGCATAAGCCCGACTACACCTTCGATCCGGAAGAACTCGAAAAGGCGTTCAACAACAAAACCCGCGCGATAATTATCAACAATCCCAATAATCCGACCACACGAGTTTTCACTCGCGAGGAATTAGAGACAATTGCAGGGCTTTGCCAGAAGTGGGACACATTCGCCATCTGCGATGAAATCTACGAACACATGGTTTATGACGGCAAGAAGCACATTGTTATGGCGACTCTTCCGGGCATGAGAGAAAGAACTTTCACCTGTTCGGGTCTCTCCAAGACCTACAATCTGACGGGATGGCGGGTCGGTTGGGTGATCGCTCCACCGGCTTACACAGCCGCTCTACGCAATGTTCACGACTATCTCACACTGGTGGCACCTACACCTTTTCAAATCGCGGGTGTAACCGCGCTCGAACTACCTCGACAATATTACGACGATTTGCTCACTACTTACACAGGACTGCGCGACAGACTCGCCGATGGTCTAATCGCAGCAGGGCTAGAATTACTGCGTCCGCAAGGCACTTACTTTATACTCGCGGACTGTTCGCAACTGGGTTTCCGCGACGACAGCGAAGCCGTCGACTTCATGGCACGAGAACTACAGGTGGTGGCAGTGTCAGGATTCAGCTTCTTCCGCCCGGACACAAACACCCATGCCATCCGTTTTTGTTTTGCAAAAAATATCGAAACTCTAGACAGAGCGGTCCGTCAAATGAGACCCCTCAAAGAGCTGCGCAAAGCCATGAAGCCTTGAACCAGTAGCGGTTTCGGCGTTCCAGCGGCGCCATAAACTTTCTGATAGAGTGGAACTTAACTCTATTACTACATGAAACCGGGTGAAAGCCGTGAGTTCATCTCCGTTGGGCTATCTCAAGTCGCACAAGGTCAGACATCAGCTAGTCATGGGGACGCTTGCGTGCATCCTCGCTACGGCGCTCGGGCTGTCCATTGTCGGAGCAAAACAGAACATTGAAGATAATGACCAAGCACTCAAGCTAGTCCGCGCCGGGCTGGATTTGCTAGCCGAAAGGAAGATAGAGGAAGGACTCGAAAAGCTCGAATTAGCCAATAAGAAGAGTCCCCAAATTTGCGAAAAAATGACCAGAGGCTGGTGGGATGGCGAAGAGGCGAGCTGGAAGAGCGACAATTTGTCACCTGAGCGAGCACTGAAGAGGCTTGAAGGTATTAAGTATCTGAGGTCCGAGGAGAATTGGATACTGGTTGAGCAAAGTGCATTTCGTGAAGAACTGAGACGACTTAGCCCGACGATTCAAAATCGTGAAAATCGACTGAGACCGATTGGAGAAAATCTTGAACGACAACTCGAACCATG
>CAZRMH010000016.1:0-2755 GCA_964600935.1 uncultured Candidatus Obscuribacterales bacterium | reverse complement strand
GAAGCCGGTGGCGGCATAAGGGAGCTTAACGATTCGCTTCCCGCAGAAGGCGAGCTAGCAAACAATTTGTGGGAGCAAAATCGCAAAACTGAAGCGATCATGCATGTAGACCGCCTCGTAGCGCTATTCCCCTGGAACAAACCAATACGCGAGATGGCAGAGAGGTTGTACCGAGCTGACAGTCAACCGGATAAGATCAGGGATTTGCAACCGCAAGAACTTACCTCAAAAGAGATTGACTCACTTTTCGATTCTTTCCAAACGTCTGATGGCGAACTTATCGCCGAAAATTGCAAACGACTTGAAAAAATCATAAAGAACCATCCATGGTGCACTTCAGCATATTTGATTCGCGGGCAAAATTATATCAAGGCAAAGAACTTTCCAGAGGCGATCAAGGATGCCAATCGCGTCCTCGCTCTACACCCCGGGCTTGCAGAGGCTTGTATGCTCCGAGCAGCAGCATACAAAAACACAAAACAGTATAAAGAGCAACTTGAGGATTACCTTACAGCGTCCAAACAATTGCCTTTCTCCAACGACATTCGGAGTAAACGAGAGGAGGTTTGTGACCAGTTAAAACTGGTTGATCAGGTCATCTCATTGAAGAATGAGGCAATCCGACTGGAACCTGATCGACTCCAGTTGTATCGGGAAAAAGCTGATTACCTTCGCAGAAAAGATAGACTAGAGGAAGCGGAAGAAGTTCTAAACAGAGTAATCCCACTAGCCCAGCAGCAACGTCGCGCTAAACGACTATTAGAAGAAACCGATTTCGAATATTGCCCTTCCAAAATATTTCTGGCTGATCTTATGAAGGACAAAGCAAATATTCGTGCGCTTCGACACGACTATAACGGCGCGATTAAAATCGTAAATGAGATGGTAGCGACAAATCCCAAAAACTTGAAGCTGCTTGATTTGAAGACAAAATACCTTGTTGATGAAGGGAAGTTTGCTCTCGCGCTCAAAACTATCAACGAAGCGATAGCGAGCCAGGAAGGTCCTGTTACAATGCCATACGTCTTCGGAATCCAGCTGCCGGGCAACGGATTTGATGGTAGTAGCTGGAAGGCTCTTCCTCCAGGATGTAGCGTAAACCATGATGCGATTTCTCGATTGGATACGAAAATCCAAATCTATCAAAAGTTAAAAGATCACGATGCGGAACTCAAGACTCGCCGTCAAAAACTGACACTGGAAAGATTAGAACTTGTAGATAGCGATCCAGCTTTCCGCTATTTTGACACGATTGTATCAGCCATAGAAATTTCAGATAGAGAAATCGCATTCGAACTAGTTGACCGAGTAATTAGAAACATGACCAAACTCGATTACCTTGATGTCGAATCCTTCTGTAGTTCAGTTTATGAAACTAAAGATCCGGCGCTTGCGATCGAAGTTCTCGATAGGTTGCAAAAAAATTCCAAGACACAAATCCCAGCAGAGCTGTTCGACCGAGCAAGAACGGCGCTGTTAGCCCTCCAGACAGCAAACCGATAGACAGCGAAATCTTTCCAAGACTGTTCCCGATTCAAATTGAGCTGCTCTCTATTGGTTCAGCGATGTCTCGAATGTTTGCCAGATCTAAAGCAAGCATGATAACGTTTTTCCGTGCTCAGGCATTGGAAGCGTTAACTAACGGACGCAATAAAGGAAACGCTATCGTTGTTCTTCATCCTAACTAGCCTTTTAAGCGCGGTCATGATGGGAGCTGGCGACTTCTTCGGAGGTCTGGCATCGAAGCGCTCTCCAGTCGCAGTAGTCGGTTTAATAACGCAATCGCTCGGTTTAATCATAGTTATCGCCATCACCATCGGTGGTTCCTATCCCTTCGCGCAGACACCTTTTTGCCTCGGACTGGGTGCTGGTTCCTGCGGCAGCGTAGCATTGCTGTCGCTTTATCGTGGTCTGGCGATCGGAAAAGTGTCCATCGTGGCACCAGTTTCAGCAGTACTTTCAGCGCTGATACCAGTAGTCGTCGCGGTATTTACTGGACACAAATTCGGTCCGATAACTTGGGTCGGCATCATATCAGGTCTACTGGGCGTGTACTTCCTATCCATTCCCTCAGATGAGGACGCCGACGAACCGAAAGAAACCGGAATTTTCCATGCCATCGCAGCTGGTATCGCTCTTGCCTGTTTCTATATGTTCCTCGGAAACAGCGAGACGCACGGAAATATCTGGACTCTCTTCGGAGAGCGTATTGCAGTGCTTCTCGTAATGATGGTTACGATTCTGACTCGTCGGATCAAAATCAGCAAAACAATCCCTGGTTTCAAACTGATGCTGATAGCTGGTGCAACTGATGTAGTTGGCAATCTAGCATTTCTCTACAGTTCAAGCATCGGCCCACTGCCGATGGTGGCACTTATTTCTTCACTATATCCGGCAACCACTATGTTCCTTGGTTGGATTGTATTAAAGGAAACTCTCAGTAAAAACATTGCAATTGGAATTGTTTGCGCGTTCGCATGCATCGTGATATTCGCGCTCGCATAGGTATAAGCACCTACCACCTGCTAAACTATATCGCAACACAATGACTGGGAGCCGTGTAAAAATGGCCGATCAAGAGACAACAGGCGATCCCGAATTAGCATCCGGTATCGAGACAGTTGAAGAAGCTCAACTGGAGTCGCGTGCGATTCCCAAGTTAGAATCGCCTGAACTTCCACATGGTCTTGGTATAAAGCTGCTTGTCAAATTGAGTGGGACTCGCGTTGGACCAAAGATCGTCGTTCTCAGCGCT
>CAZRMH010000015.1:15564-37209 GCA_964600935.1 uncultured Candidatus Obscuribacterales bacterium | reverse complement strand
GACATGACGTTCGTCATCAAAACTGAGCAGGTCGTTCTCTTCAATAACAGCTGGAAGTGGCGGTTTTCCTAAAAGCTTTCGAGCGTGCGTTCGTAAAATGCCGAGACGTTCTTTGATAGCTTTAGCTTCGTCACTGTGTCCGCCGATCCGCATATCTGCCGCAGCCACGACTTCCAAACAATTCCAGAGATTGACGCCGTCTACAACTGCAGATTCGCCTGAACTACATTGTGCTTGAATATCATCAACTGCTTGAACAACTCGCAAACGCATTTGTTCCAATTTGTCTCTTCCGAAAGTATCCGAAAGGTAGGCGTGAGCCTGCCTCCAATCGTTTCTGACGATGACATCTTGCAACATTCGTCGCTGAATTCGATAGCGCGTCTCGTTTAACTTACCTAACAACTCGGACGGATGGAGGTTCAATAACATCAACGCCGCTTCATTGAACTGGAGACTGGAAGCCAACATTTGCTTCAACCAGTTCCTGACTTCCTCGATATTATGGTCGGTAAGCAGTCGAATCTCAGGAAGAGTTTCGCCAATCACTTCACGGAAAGTTTGATCGATACTCTCTTCCAAGAGCTGCGCCTGACTGACTTCATCTATAACTTCGAACTGTGGGTCGATGCCTGATTCAGCAGGAAAAGCTTTGAGAATCGACTCGCAAAGCGAGTGAATCGTTCCAATACGAGCAGAATCAATGTCCGCTAAACACTGACGCCAGCGCTCGGATTCTGACTCAGACTCAGTCAGTTTGCGAAAACGCCCTTTTAAACGAGTGCGCATTTCACCGGCAGCTTTTCTCGTGAATGTGACGGCGATGATACCATCCACGGTGAGCGCCGGGTCGTTTCGCAGAATCTCGATGTAGCGCTCCACCAGCACGTGAGTCTTACCGGAACCGGCTCCAGCTGACACTAGCACGTTCTTATCAACACTAAATACTGCCGCGAGTTGTTGTTCAGTTAGCGACGTCATTTTTGTCACCTCCCTTTCGGAGTTCCGACACTCGACAAATCCGATTGTGATCGCAACGCTCGCAAACCGAGGCAATGCTTGGCTTCACGGTGAATACTCCTTTCGCCATGTTCTCCACATAGTCGAGAATTAGCTGTTCAATTCGCTGAGTATCTACGTAACCGCGAGCATCTTCCTGATCTTGCTCAAACTTGAGACTGCCAATTGAAGAACCAGACATAAAGCTCAAATACGAGCCAGCTGAAACTCGGGAGCCGGGCATCACGCAACGTTCAACAGCAAGTGCGTAAATCGGCAGTTGCATGTTGCGCCCATCATTAGCCTCGCGAGCTGGAATGACAGTTGACCCAGCTTTGTAATCAATAACTCGAGCTTGAACACCGGCGAAATTACGCTTGCCGGCCAGGTTCTCCGCAGACAATCCGCCAGCAACATCCACTCTATCAATCTTGCCGCGAAACTCAACGGTGCGCCTCCCGTCCGTAATCTTAAGGGCAGGCGCACTAACAGCTGGATTCGAATCATCCATTCCGAACGCCGCTTCCACCATTTCAGGAACAAAATCGATCTTACTTTTGAGCACACGATCGATTTCTTTGTCGAAGAACTTCTTCAGACGGAAAATAATTTCCTTCTTCTCGTACTCCCAGAACTCGCTATGGTTTACACCACGTCTGTTTTCAAGCCAGAGAAGAGCTTCGTCGATAGACTGATCGAAATATTTGATCAGCAAATCACGATCATCTATTGCGATGTTCAACTTCTCATCGATAAGCCTGGCGTAAAACTTTTCCAGAGCAAGGTGATAGGTTTCGCCCAACTCGCGAACTTCCAGCTTCACACTGGCTTCTTCAAACGGAGAGATATTGAGAACGTGCGATACCCAATAGCGGAAAGGGCACTTACCGTACTCATTCAAACGCGACGCGCTGAAACGTTTCGGCAAATTGACCGACAATGCGCCGGAGCGAACGGACTCAGCAATATAGCCGTTAAACGGGCTCTCCAGCATACCTTCGGTTCTGGCTCTCACCATCGCAATCGATTCTTCCATTTGACCGTAAAGATCTAGCACCGCTGGATCACCATTGGCGGTATCAAACTCGAAGTCATTGTTCCAAAGTCGACCAGCAATATAATTTCGATCTGAAACAGGAACAGTTCGCGCATGTTTAAAAGGCGCAGCTTCTACAACCGTTACTGGGAGCGACTCTCCGGTCAGAAAGAAGGACGGCAAAAGCTCCTCGCCACTCATGTCCCACATTGGATACGAAAGACAAACACGTTTTCGCGCCCGGTCAAGAAGCGAACGAAATAGCGCATATTCGAACGCCGGGTGCATCCGCGGATTGTGAATGTCGACGCCGAACAGGCCCCAACGACTAACTTCCTCAGCATTTACGAAACCGCGTCCAGCCAGCCGACGAGGAAATCCGCCTTCCACGAGACCAGCAAGAAACACTTCGTCAAAGCGACGACTATCGGCGAGATCAACAGATGAAATCGTCACACTATTGCTAGCAGCCGGTGAACCTCTAAAGTTTGCTTTCTCGAAAGCATGCAGGAGTTTTTTGATAAATCCTTTGTAGTCGGATTTAAAGCCACCGCGATCGCCATACAAGATGGCATCTTCTTGAACCACTGATGCCCAGAGGTTTTGGATCTCCAATAGCGCTCTTTCCTCGGTCCAACCTTGAACCGGATCTTGAAACTCAGCATCCTCATCAAAAGATAGACAGGTCGATAGAACATCTTCGCACCAGGATACGAAAATCGTCAGCGGCACAGACGCATCCGGAGGAGTTAGACAATCAAGAAACGCTTTGACCTGCTCATTTAAACCAAGGCTGGCAGCGACTCTCAACCATTCGTTTCGGCCCCCTATGACTTTTTCCTTTTGACTTAAACGATCCAACGCGAGGATATTCTCATCTGTTAAACCGAAGGCGGTCTTTGTGAAGAACCGACTGGAAAGCGTGCGGATGAGTTCACTTCGGGAGAAATCAATTTCAAAAGCTCGAAGCAGCGACAACGCGAATTGAACTATAGGCAGTGTCATCATTCGAATCGAATCATCAACGAAGTATGGAACTCCGGCGTCATCGAAAGCGCTCTCAATAGCGCCTTTGTAATCACGCAAAGATGGAACGACGACAAGAATTTCATCAGCAGGAACGCGCTTCACAACCAGTGCGTGTTTCACTTTACGCGCAATTTCTTCCATCTCAAGAAAACGATCGACAGTTTTCACCGCTTCCATTGAAACCGTCGAAGTCGGTGAGCCTACTGGACCGCCAATCGAACTATCCTCTTCGTTCCAACAAAATTCCGCATCGAAAAAAACTTGCTTCAGATCTTCATAGCTCGTGTCCTTCCACATGTATTCACGCCGAGCTTCATCGCTGACTTCTTCGCTGTAGTCGAAACAAATCGTGCTTTTTCTACTATGGCGACTGAGTTCATGCAGGACTTGCAACTGCAAATGATTGAAGCGGTCGAAACCGTCGACACCGACCATACCGAAAAGTGGCGTGCTCGCATCCCTGGCAGCAAGCACTTCGCGGCACTTGAAGGCGACACGACGATTGTCCATATAACCGATGCGATCGAGTTCATCCCAATAAGCTTTGTATACCAGGGCCAATTCGTAATGTTTGGACGACTGCGACGCGGAAGTTTCCAAACGGGCAATCACTTCGTCCGGGCTCAAACCAGAGCGTTCCAGCTCATCAATCAAATCGAGAAGCGCCGCATGCGTTCCAACGAAATCGACTATTGGGAGCAGGTGCTCGATTTTTCCTTGACTATTTAACTCACTGAGCACTCGTGACACTAATGCAGGACGCACCGCTTCCGGTATCACTCGCGGAACGACTCCGCAGCGCCGCAAAATCATGCTACAAGCTTTGTAGAACGATTCCATGTTAAGACCGAGATAGCCTCGACGAGCAGGTTCGCACGGGGCAAACGAAATCGTCGAAAGCTCCTCTTCTTCCTCTTCGCCATATTCGGGAAAGAAATCATCGTCGATAGCGACGGGTTTCCGTTTCTTCAAAAGCTCCTGCCCTGCTGTCACGACTTTGTTGATGTCGTCGAGCATCGGCACCGCGTTCAACTCTTTGTTGAACAATTTGATGATTCTGCGTTCAACCAAACGCTGATAGCGCTTCGAAGGGACGAGCAAAAGCGCGTCACCCGTGGCAAGCACGTCTTCGCGACAATGGTTGGTCAGCTCAGTGAGCAGCGCAACAGATTTGCCGGACCGATAGGGTCCGAGCAAGATTCGTGTGGAACGATCTTTCATTTATATGGATATGCTGAATGATTTTGTTCAATAGTGCCACGCGCCAACGCCTTGCGCAATGGCGCTTATCTAACGCTTGCTATGCGACATATAGCGATCATGCTATCCAACACATTGCTTATGTTCGCAAATTTAGATAAAAAATCGTGCCCGTTGAGATTCGAACTCAAGACCTTCGGCTTCGGAGACCAACGCTCTATCCAGCTGAGCTACGGGCACATGGATGGCTCATTATATACCTAATAGATAAAGTCCGTTCTAGAAAGTCGAACACAAGCTTCACGCGCGGAGTTTTCAGGTGCTTTTAAACCAAACGTATACGCTATCTCAAGCGCCTGGAAGCAATTTACAACAGCCAGGTTACACCGAAGAATCATAACCAGAACATTCCGATTGCCGCAAAGATAACAGCCACGACTCCTGCAGCCATCCATACGGGTTTACGTTTTAGCCCTTTGAACAACGCCAGCGATGCACCAGCGGCAATCAACCCGACAAGCCAGCGCATCATGACTTTATCGGAACAATTGTCAGGCTGAAGTGGACTAACGATTTCGATGACCGAATTCGGAGCTACATCGCCACCGAGCTGCTGAGGCTCTGGCCCGGATTTGAAAGGGCGCGCCACCATCTCGCCCCTGGTCCGCGCGCAAGCCGGTTCCGAAGCCTTGATGCCGGCATTATTATTTGATGGCGCTGTCTGTGCATTGGCGGGAACTGAGATTCCAAGCCAACCTACAGCCGCAATCGCACACGCAACCCTTTTGGCCATCGCTTGCCGCAATTTCCGAAGTCCGCTTGGACAGTCCTCAGTTTGAACCGTTCCATCAGCTCTTCTATATATTTGAATGCACATCTTACCTTGCTTCTCGCGGATCAGCTCTACAGCTTGATCGGCAGTCATAGCGCTGAGATCGTAAACACTCTTCTCGCACTTACCGCAGAAACGTTCGCGATCGTCCCCACTCATCGACTCCCAGCTCACGGGGCACGGCGACGCAATTTGAACGCTATCGAGTAATTCTTGCGAACTCTTAGGAGAGGTTTTAAAAAGACGCATTGAGCATTTCCTCGCGAGACTTAAACAAAGGCACCGTGACAAATTCTATGGGTTACTAACAAGTATCCTAACTCGTTTTGAATTTATAGCCACGTTAATCCCCAAATTGCACAAACTATAAAAAGTCCGGCTCAGAGTACACACATCGGTTTCTTCTTTATCCGTTCAACGAAGCGATCAGTCCACCAAAACCTGCAAACCCAATTAGCCATCGATAATAGTCTCATTGACGCCTTTTCCTGACCTGCTTCGAAACTCGATTCAAAATAGCTTGCTTCCTTTTTGGCGTTGGTTAATCGAGTTCAGTGTACAAAACAAGCATTATGACCAACGGAACAACGAGAAACCGTTCACGCCCAGCCTGGACCTCACCACCAGTGGTGGCAGCTCAACTGCCGTTCCTTAATAACGCAGAGTGGGCATCTGCGAGAAGATACACTTACTAAGCACCTTTTGAGTGACAGTAATCTCAAAGTCAGGAGTAATTCTGAATTCATTGAGAATCAAATGCTCCTTATTGTGCTTCCAACCAAACACTGTGACGACCGAAAGCCGCCAGCCTCTTTCAGTGCTTCCAATGATTGCAGGTGGGCTTAAGCGATCAGAAATTTTCTCCACCTCCTTGCTGTCTACCGTATAGGGCTGCCCGACAGACCTGCCGTACTCATTGAGATTCGTCAGCGAGAGAATTACGTCATGTGTGTCATTTCTCCGGTCCAACAAACACGTCGAAAACAGCCGACCGAGCTTCTCCGCATCAGCATCGTCCAACGGTCTATTCTCGGAAGTTAGCAACTCTTGCAGCCGATTAGCACGCGTTGCCGGGTCACCTTGAAGATATAAAAGACGTGTTGAATCATAGGCAAAAATCCCAACAGTCCTTCGACCAGGCAAGCAGACTTCTTCCAAGAAAAGGTCATTCACAGAAACTCGCAGCAAGCGATTTCGCTCGAAAAAACCGCCGTCATTAAAAGCGTAAAGCGAATCGACTTGGCAATTCCAATTCTCTTCATCCCGCATCAAACGCTGAAACCAAGTGCGTTTCGGTTTGACAAACTGCTGCTGCAACAGAGTCTCAATCGTTTGGCTATCAGGCACCATAACCGAATTAGTCATGCTGGTCTCAAGTTCTGCGAGGACTAGCTTTTACGGTTGGCGGACAACTTCTTCAAGCGCATCCATATTATGGATAGTCACTCGCTTTGATTCTATGTCAATCCAATGACTGGATCGAAACTTGTTGAGAATCTGAGTAACTGTCACTCTTGACGATCCGACCATGTCGGCAATCTCCTGGTGAGTGAGGGGGAACTCGACTCTGATACCACTCGGTGTAACACGTCCGTGGCTTTCTGCCAGTGTTAACAGGAGTCTTGCTACGCGACTTGGCACTTGGCGAAAAGCCAAGTCCTCGATACGCGCGTGAGCCTGTTTTAAACGACCGCCGAGAACTTCAAGCAGACGCAGCCCAAACTCTGGGTTCTCACGAATGTAATTCAAAAATGCTTCGCGCGAAATTTGAAAGATGCGAGATTCTTCAAGGGTCTCCGCATAGCTATCGTGCTCACCCAATTCCCAGGCTGCTTCACCAATCATGTCACCAGGACCTAGCAGCGCGAGGATGACGGTTTTGCCTTCCGGAGATAGACGAGTGACGCGCACTCTTCCTTTTTCAATAAAGTAGATTGCCTGACAAGGCGTTCCTGGCGAAAAGAGCATGTGATGCTTGGGCAGTTCTTGCTCTTCTAAGATACCGAGGAGGCGTCCCAGTTCGACGGGGTTGAAGGACTCGAACAAATCACTTTGTCGTAAGCTGAACAGCCGTTGAGCTGTTTTCATCTCGCCCTCCCGCCGCTGGAAATGATTCATATTTCCACCAGGCTTTGCGTTGAAAGATAGTCGCGAAAATTTAACTCGCCCATTGAACTCGGCCGCGTTTAGTAACGTCTAAGACCTTGGAACCTCAATTAGACAATTTGTTGTCTAACAACCTTTTTATACCCCTCGCGCCCCACCTTTAAAACCTGAATCATTGTCAAGAACACGCATCAATAGAGATTAGGGCAAGCAGCACAGTCTAGAAATCGGCTTTTAGAGCGGTTTCCGCTCGAGTTGAGTTCGAAGACATATGCAATAGCGGTACAACCGGCACCAGGACTACTTTTAATTAGTCTTGCAGTCGAGTGCGGCTATAATTGCCCAAGGCGTGAAAACGCAGCAACCATGCGCCATACAAGCGATATACAAGAGCTATAGAAGATGCCTGTCCTTGCAAGCGTGCTTCAGGTGTTGGCACCGGTTAGACTCTAGAAGGAGATACAAAATGGCTTTCGCAACCAAAGACAAATCTGGAAAGACCGCACCAGACAAAGCAAGCAAAAATGCAATGACCGAAGAAGAAAACTTGGACAAGGAAACGACGGCGAAGCCGGCGTCCAAAGAAAAAGGGGACGCCCCTTTTAAAGATAAAGTAGAGCCACCGTCGGCGGAGCGCGCTAAAGCTCTCGGTTTGGCGATGGATGCCATCAAAAAACAATATGGTGATGGTTCCATAATGAAGCTCGGTGATTCGAGAAATAACGCTGTCGAAGTAGTTTCGACCGGCGCGATTACTCTCGACCTCGCACTCGGAGTCGGTGGGCTTCCTCGCGGAAGAATCATCGAAATCTACGGACCGGAATCATCTGGTAAAACGACGCTTGCTCAGCACGTCGCTGCCGAGATTCAACGCAAAGGTGGAATCGCCGCCATCGTCGACGCAGAACACGCACTAGATCCTGAGTATGCTCGCGCACTCGGCGTCAACGTCGATGAGTTGCTGATCTCGCAACCTGATACCGGCGAGCAAGCCCTCGAAATCGTCGAGCAACTGGTTCGCTCAGGAGCAGTTGATCTGGTCATCATCGACTCAGTTGCAGCACTTGTTCCAAAGGCTGAAATTGAAGGCGAAATGGGAGACAGCCTCCCAGGCCTTCAAGCTCGTTTGATGAGCCAAGCTTTGAGAAAACTGACGGCAGTGGTTGCTAAAACCAAAACCACAGTTATCTTCATCAACCAGCTCAGAATGAAGATCGGCGTGATGTACGGCAACCCGGAAACCACAACTGGCGGTAACGCGCTTAAATTCTACGCATCCGTTCGACTCGATATCAGAAAGATCGAGACGTTGAAAAAAGACGGCCGCGAAGTTGGTAACCGCGTTAAAGTTAAGGTCGTGAAGAACAAGGTTGCACCACCATTCCGCATCGCTGAATTCGACATCACATACGGAAAAGGAATCAACTCAATCGGTTGTATCCTTGACGTTGCTGTCGAACTCAACCTCGTTAAGAAGGCTGGCGCCTGGTACAGCTTCAAAGAAGATCGTATCGGTCAAGGAAGAGATGCATCGATCGTATTCCTCGAACAAAATCCGAAGATCCTCAAAGAGATTGAAGAGCTGGTCAAAGCCGACATGGCAACAAAAGCTGGTAAATAAGGGTCGCTACGGTTTTCAAATTTTGGAAAACCAGAAAGCAATCGAGAGTGCCTGCAATAACTAAAAAGAAAGATAAGGCCAAGCAAACTTCTTCCAAGAAGAGCGGTGTAAAGTTACTCACAGTCAGAGATTTCCTCTGGCTCACCGCATGCGGATGTTTGCTTGGTCTATCTTGTCCTGGTATCAATCAGTGGTATTTAGCCTGGATTGGTCTGGCACCGCTCGTCCTGGCGATCTCAGCCAGTAAAAACATTTGGCAAGCCGCAGCTCGTGGACTGGTATTCGGACTGGCCTACAACCTTGTTTACCTGAACTGGTATCTAGGACTCCAACCGCTAGACTGGCTCGGATTCAACTGGTGGCAAGGGTGGATGTTGGCCGTATCAGCCTGGTTCATATGTTCATTTCACCAGGCTTTAATTGTCGGACTTTTCGCGCTGTGCGCGCGCCTCATCCCAATGACCGGCTCGTTCATTCCTCAAAAAATTCCCGGCGGTTGGCGACTGCCTGCCGTTTTTTTAATTCCACTACTCTGGGTTCTGATCGTCAACAAAATCGGCAATGCGCCGTCGGCACTTGGTGTTCCCTGGAGCATGCTGGAATACACTCAGTACAAACAGATTCCAGTTATTCAAATATGTTCGATAATCGGCGGCATCGGCCTCGGTTTCATCATCGTTATGATCAACACCGCCGTAGCCTCATTGGTTTCGACCTGGAGCGGAAAGACGCTCTACAAGACAATTTCGGCGAAGAATAAAGGCATGGCAGCAATTCAAACTGCAGTTATTTTGCTGATCATTCCTGTCAGTTTAGCGCTCGGAAATTGGCAGTCGACAAAAACCATGGTGAATGCCTTTACGCCAGTCGCCGTGCTGCAAGGCAACATCAACATCGACATGCAAAAGACTTCGCATCGTTATTCTCTGGACGAGTTGCTAGAGCGATACATAAAACTAATTCCGGGCATCGACCCAGGCATCTGCATCTTCACCGAGAGTGCAGTACCGACATACTTGAGCGATAGCAAAGACGTTCAAAATCTTCTCAGTCAAATCTGCAAAACCAGCGACCTCGATATGGTGGTCGGCGCCATCGGCAAGGACAAGGACGGCAATCCCTATAATTCAGCCTTTGGAATTACCAATGCCGGTGGGCATTTGCCGAACTTCTACAGCAAACGCTACCTGGTTCCCTTCGGCGAATACGCACCCAGCCTGGTGCGATACATGCCTGAATGGGTTCTGCGCTTGACAAACACCCCTGCCGGGGCAGGACTGTCCTCAGGAACCAAGGCTGAAGTTCTGGAATTGTCACGCGGAGACGTCGCCCCCTTGATATGTTTCGAATGTATATCTCCGGAATTGGCTGCTGACAGTACCCGAAATGGCGGCCAACTACTTGTCAACATCTCGGACCTGGCTTGGTTTCACCGATCAGCGATCGGCGAACAGATGATTGCTTTCTCGGTTTTCCGGGCAATAGAAAATCGTAGGTTCTTTGTTTTTGCCGCAAACACAGGTCCGTCGGCGATAATAAACCCCAGGGGTATAGTGACTGAACGTTCGCAGCTAGATGACACGACAGTACTGGCAGGAAAAGTAGGGTTTTCAACTGAAATTACGCCTTTTACGGCTTGGTTTCGTTAGAATTAGCAAGATAATCTGGAGTCACTAATCATCAGTAAACTCAACGGCTCGACAAGCAAAACCGCCGGACGACTTCCGGCTGCTTTTATTTTCGCCGCCTCCGTAGCGACGGTCTTCGCTTCGTCGATGGATGCAAGAACAATCGATGTGCCGGACAAAGGTTCCCCAACACCAGAGACATTTAGCACCATCAATCGCGAAGCCAACAAACGTGCTTCCGATGAAAATTATAGAACCAGAAAAATCGCCAGCGAATTGCCTTTAAGTTTGCCTGCAATCCCATCACAGGATCTTTTGCCAAAACCATCGAAGAACTGCGTGGTCTCCGTAATGGAAACGACGATCAAAGCGCCGGTCGATTTCGTTTGGCAAGAGTTGACGGATTTTCCAAAGTATCCGCAATTGTTTCCACGCATCGAAAGCTGCAAGGTGACGAAGCGAACAGGCAACTATGTTTATACCGAGAGCAATCTTAAACCACAAATGTTCTTGCGCGAGAGCAGACAACGAATCGTCAACGATTTAAACGGCAAGCCTCATGTACTGCGTTGGGCAATGCTCGAAGGCAACTTCGAATCAAGCCAGGGGCGCTGGGAACTAGCCTCAGACAAGGACTGCAGATCCTGCAGAGTGAAGTACACTCTTGAGTCCACGACGGACCCAATTCCAAAAGCCGTTGCCGGAATTACTTTGAAGTTAGTTCAAAAAGATATCGTCAAAACCTTTAAGCGTAGCACCGAGAAAATGTACCAGGCGCATCAAGCTAACTCAGGCGGCAGCATCGCCGTCAGCTCGCGCTGATATCATCAAATTCAGTTGTGACTATTTAAGCCCGATGTATCCGATATCAGATTTGGTGCTTACCGAAGTTGGTGTAGTTGTTGGAAGTCCAGTAGCCGGGTCTACGACCGGCGTTCCAGTAGTTGGATCTGTAACCGGAATTTGCACAGTACTTTCGTCCCGAACTTTAAGCTGCCTTCTAAACCTGATGTCAGCGATTACTCCGCTGATTCTATAAGTTGAACGAACTCCGCTGCCAGCCTGGAATTGCTTGTAAGCTCCAGGATCGCGCAAAATTGACATGGTTGAACCGGTCCAGTAGAAGGCGAAATCTTCCTGTGGCAAGATCATCGGCAATGCTCCGCTGCCACCACCGCCCTCGGAACGTGATTTCGCACCTTTGCCCAGAAAGGTCGATGCAGACGCGGTACCAAATCCAGTACCATCTCTAGACAGGCGAATAGTCGGTTTCGAACTGCTTCCATTGTAGGAGACCAGCGGATCATCAATCGGCTCACCGGAGTGCTTTCCGCCGGTCAATTTACCGGGACGACGACCGTAGTCGCGGATGAACAAGTCGTATTTCTTGGTCAGAATCACTTCACCATCACTGTCCATGATCGGAGGACCAAGGTCAATTGGCTTGATGCGGACGTCGTTGGCAGCTCCGTTGGTCAAAACTTCAAACGATTCAACTAGCATTTGTTGGTCCGAAATAACATAGAACGGTGCTGGGTCGATCTGTTTGCTCTGATAGAACACGGTGCCTGCAGGAGTGAACTTATATATGTGGGCGACACCATTCGGAATTGGTTTCGCGTTCGGGTTACCCGGCGGCCACATCACCGTGGCAGGGCTCGGCGCATTGTAAGGGTGATTCTGAGCAGCGATTACAGCGGCGACATCCGCCTTAGTACCGGCACGCTTAATCCAATCGTAGAGCGCAATTTTGCATGCATTGTTGGCTTGCTTGCCTGGATCGCCCGGAATCGGCCAGTTCGGATCTGGTGTCACGGTGCTGCCAACATCGACTGGATAATCACCGTTTGCCGCGATGTACACATCCGAATTATCGTTTCCATCAGCCAAACATGAACCGACATATAGGTCGGACAGGCTTCTCTGGGCACACGCGCCATCTGGCGGACCGTCCGGGAACGAGACTACCAGCGCACCTGGAGCAGGTTTGGGATCATAAACGCTGGCAGGTTGAGCAACCGCGACAGAAGATGTGTTAGCAACCAGACCGTTGTCGTTCAGCTCCTGAACAGCTTCAGCTCTGACAATCGTCCTATGCTGATACGGTACGCCGGTCGCAGTCGGCTTATATTTTTTCGGATCGAGCAGTCTCATCGAGTCGCCAATGCCAGCGAAAACCCAAGTTTTGCCATCATATCTAACTGGTTTATACGACAGGTAGTAACCACCCTTGGTGGCACCAACGTTAAACGCCCCGCCCCATCCTGACGGTGTCTTTATGTTAGTGCTCATGCTATCGACAGTACCAAGTTCTAACTTCATCGAGTTGGCTTTATAATTCGATTTTCCGGCGATGCGAACCTGGTTGGAACGGTATGCATTCTCCGCTGCCAGATAGGGATTGACGACATTGCCATCTTTGTCGACAGCCGTCTGTCCAGGAGTCGTGCAACGTTGCAATTCAGCCTGAAGCTGATCGGCTGCGGCGATCGCCTTAGTGTGATCGACTCCGGCAAGATTCTTCAGCTCATCATCATCAATCGATTTGCCAATGATATAGTCGAGAAGCGTAGTTCCCATCAACGTGTTGATACCATGAACCTGGTTATAATAATTGTCCCCAGATGTGGTATCAGTACCAACTGGCGCTGAATCCGACAATCCGACATAACCGAAATCGGTATTGACTACGACGATGTTGCTCATCTCCCGAGCGGCCGCTAGCGCAGCAGCCTCAATCGCCGTCTTCTGCTCGAACTGCGTACCTGTTAGTCGCACGAATCCTAGCGCGAAGAACAACAACGCGAGCACAATGGTCGCGGTAAAAGCGATCATGAGCACGAGCATGCTGCCCTGCTGAGGTCTAAATTTTTGTCTTTTCATAGGTTTCGGTTGCAGCGTTTTGATAGGATTATTAAGAGGCATTAATTAACCGCGTTTAATATTTCCATCTTATCCACTATAAGCAACCTCCGTCAACCACCGGCAGAATAGTTTAGGCTCGCTAGACTTGGAAGAAACCGACAATTCCATTACTCAAAAATCCGCAAATCATACGGCTTCAATCGATCGCGCCTCGCGGAGCTTGTCCGATAACTACGTGATTATTGGACCATTGGTCGAGACGGAATTCAGTTCCATCGCAATAATTCGCGAACTTTCCTCAGGTCGACACCTACTAGCGAAAACGGTCAATAGCGAGGATAAGGCGGTACAAGAGCGTTTTCACACAGCAATCCTGGAACACGGAAAGCTGCAGCATGCCAACGTCGCACAGACAGTTGATTGGCGGTTATCTGACGACGGGAAACCAGTTTTCATCTCAGAGTTTCTGGAAGGAATCAATCTTCAGGATCTAATAGATGCGGTAGGTACCCTCGAAGACGACGACGAGATTACTACTTTTCTATTTCAAATTTGCGCAGGTCTCGAATACGCGCATGGTCTGGGGATTGTGCACGGCGGGCTGAAGCCGTCGAACATTGTAATTGTTAAACCGGAAGACGCCATAATCGTCAAACTTGTAGATTTCGGACAAACAAACAAGAGTCGTGAGCTGCCCGAACATCCCGAAATAGCAAACTCTCCGCATCTAAGTCCTGAACAAAAGAATAGTCAGGCAACCTTTCGGTCAGATGTATTCTCGCTGGCGGCAGTCGCATATCAACTGATTACTGGATATTTGCCATTCACAAAAATCGATGACGGCCGGGTAGTCGAAGAAAACTCTGAGCTCGCGCCGATTTTCGAATACCGTCCGGATATCCCGGAAGCCAATCTACTGGGCGATGTGCTCGCAAAAGCGCTGGAATTGGATCCCAAAAAACGCACTGCGTCTGTTCGAGACTTTCGCCTTGGAGTACTTAATTGGTACCACGCAATTGGCGGAACCGATAGCGAAACTCTCTACGAAGAGGAAAAGAAAAAAGAACTAGTTCCAGTACCGGAAAAGATACCAGTACCAATAGGCCAGGACTCCGTGCCTGATAAAGAGTGGGTTTCAGCTGACTCAGGTTCTGCAATCAAACTCCCATCTACCAACATCGAAGTTGATGACGCAGAATTCGGTTTCGAAGATTCAGCGTTGACGCAAGACAAAACAGCTGATGCCAAGCCAAATGAGACACCTATAAAGCGCGTCGAGGACAATCAACCGCGGTCAATCGAGACTGAAACTTCTGCAGCGAAGCCATCGCAATCGACGGCAGTCGCTGACGCAAACCTGGCGGAGGAACCGGTTTCTGAAATCGGAATCATTGTCCGATCACAGGAACCTCTCAAACGAAGACCTGGCGATCCTGGTTACAATCCTGATGATGACGATGCTCTAGACGACTTAGATGATCTGGACGACCTCGACGATCTAGATCGCTCCGTCAGCGCAGAAGCTCCAAAGGAAGCGAAGTCATTCACCAGCTCGACGACACTCAAGCCACTATCCGCCACCGGATTTGGTGCCGAAATAGCCGATGACGAATTTGGTTTCGAAGATCAAGAAGACAGCGAAACGGCGTTCAACGAAACTGGTTTCAATCAATCTGCGTCAGTCGAAACTGGCAATACACCTACGTTCACACCTGGCGAAAATATCGATCCGACTGAAAAACTGGAAAAAATCGACGGCGCCGCCGCCGAATCCACAATTCCACCGGATCAGGAACACTCTGGACGTTTTTCGCAAGTAGCCAGATTGCAAGCATTGCAACCAATCGATGGAATGAAGCCTACAATTGCTCCGGTTCCCGTTCCTATTAAGACCGAGGCGGAACTGGAACACGAAAAAGAACGAGAAACGATCAAGAAGTTCAAGAAGCCACCGAAGCGAAAAGTATCAAAGTTGGACTCGACTATGACCAAGCTCATGGCGCTGAGAAGCACCCAAGTCGAGCAAGAGTTGACCGTGTCAACCAAGTTTTCCGAAACCTTTGCCAAGGATGGTCCGCGACAATCGCCGAAGATGGTGATTGCCAGAATCGTCGCCAGCATAGTCATTTTTCTAGCATCATCAGTTCTACTGTTTTCCAATATGAGTGTTCTAAGCAGCGTTTGGACTGTCGCATCTCGAAATCTGAGTGCGATGATATTGAAAAAAACGCCAATTGAGGATGATACCGCCATTGGTGCCCCTCAAACTGTTATTAAAGAAGCGAATGGAAGTAAAACAAAAGTCGATCCGACGACTCAAACGGCCAGTGCGACTGCAGCAACCACTCCGGATGCCAACCCCATAGTCGTTCCAGCATCCAAACGCAGAGAGACCAACATCATCTATGTCCCTCGGATAATCGACAGAAGGAACATTGCACCAAGTACGCTGCCAGCACCCGGCACTAGAAGTTACAGTGGAGTGGTCTATCCTTACCTTTACACAGAGGAAGCAGCGCAACGTGATCCCAAGAAGCCGCGACCATCAGATAGTCCGATCAAAGACATCACCGGTCGATAATAACTCCATCGAGGGAGAACTACTTTGCTACTTTTATCGCCGCTCTGATTTCGACTTCTACCGTCGCTCCATCAAGCCTCTTTAAACGCCCAAATGCGACTTCGCCCCATGCTGCATTATCGAGCGGGGTCATACATTCGCCGCACTGCGCTATTTTGACGGAATCGTCACCGGGGTTTGACTTTGAACCAGCCTTGTCAAGCTGAACTACAACCGTTGTGATACCACTAACGGTTTTTGGCTTGCCAACAATGTTTCCTGTGCCGAATTCGATCCAACGTTGATTGGTTGTGTTGGTGCCTACTCCCCATTCAAGAAGCTTGACAGGTTTACTCAGCCTGATCATCGAGAATCCCCCAGCGAAACTAGCTCACACGACAAATTACCATACTTCGAACCAAATCAACCGAACATTAAGTGTCAATCAGGCTCTTCAAGAACAGATGTTAACGATCGACGACTCGGGGCAAGCTCAGAGGACGTTTCCCCTCAGTTATGTCGCCAGGGACTCGATGATCGACGGAAAATAATCGAGCAATGAGACATTGCGCACGTTAAAGTAGGCGAGCATGTCATCCTGATTACTGCAAGAGTCATCGCTCATCATGCTGGCAAGGTCGTTAGAAAATATCGACCGCGGCAAAGCCTTAGCCATTACTCCAAGGGTTTTTCCAGAAAACTGACTGGGAAGATTCATAGTCGGCCCACCAATTCCAAGGTCTTTGCGAGCCATCTCGAGAAGTTCGAGCATTTGAAAGTCATCCGGACCGACTAGATCGATCGCCTTGCCAACGGTTTCCTTCAAATAAATACTCTGCACGATACAGTCAGCAACGTCTTCGACAAAAATCGGTTGCAGCGTGTTCGTCCCGCTTCCTATGAGTGGCAGAAACAGCTTGAGCTTGATTATCGGTTTCAAGTGTTCGAGAAACGGAAATTGTTTTCCGAAGATAAACGAAGGGCGGAAAATCGTCCAATACTGTTTGCTATCGCGAACAATTTCTTCGCCGTCCCACTTAGTTTTAAAATAGCGACAGTCCGCATCACGGCGAGCCCCGAGACAGCTGACATGTATTACGCGTTGAACACCGGCGGCTTTTCCGAGAACGGCTAAACGTTCCACAGCATCGACATTCACCTCTTCGTAAGAGCTGTTGATACTCTCCTTGAAACAGCCGGCCATGTTAACGATGGCGGAAGTGCCATCAACAGCACGCTGAAGAACCTCTTCATCAGTGATGTCACCCATGATTACATCCACACCTTTATGCCTGAGCGTGGACACTGACGAATTCTGCCAGTCAGCACCACCACGAGTAACTACTCGAAGCGGATAATCGCTGGCGATCATTTTATCGATAACAAACTTGCCAAGAAACCCAGTGGCACCAAGAACCAACATCAGCTTTTGTGCTGACACTATGGCCACATCCGCCCGAATCCCCCACCGCCAAATCGTATGCCACCACCACCGATACCAAGACCGGGATTGCCGTACATCGAATTTCCATAATATGGCGAGGAGAAACCATTGTTAAATGAATTCATTCCATAGCTCGGTATCGCTGTTGGATAGCCGAATCCAGCCTTTCGACCTACTACTGCTCCAGTAGTCGGATTGATCAGATTTCCAGAATATTGATCGAGAAGCATACCTGTCTGCGGATCAGTGACCAAGTTGCCGGCACCGGATGCCATCGGAAACGAACCAACCGACATGCCGCCGCCCAGGAAGTTACCGAGCGAGTTCATTATTTTTCCGAGACCGCCGCGGTTCTTCGGTTGTTGCTGAGCAATCGATGATTGATCCGCAGGAATTTGTTGCATGTCGATTTGACCGTCGCCGTCAAGATCTTGCCCAGCGAGTGGGTTCTGCGAGATTGGTTGACCGCCGGCTATCGGGATAACTTGAGTCAAGCGACTGACACGTTCAACCGGTGTTCTCGACTTAGCATTTTTATCACCGGGAAACACTGTTGTTTCTAACCGCTCAAGGCGCTGAATCAGAGGGTCTTGATAAGTCTTGCCGAAAACTTGAGTTTCCAATGCTTCGAGTTGAAATGCAATTCCACTAGAAGCGCCCGCACTGGCCGCTCCGGAACCGCCTCGCACCAGTGGTGGTGCTACAGGAGGCATGGAGCCGCGACGCGGAGCGGTCGGAGGAGCATATGCGACCTCGTTATCATCATCAGCCGACGGAGCTGGGGCGGCACGACGACTGCCTCCGGAGGATCCGCCAAATGGACTGGACGAACCACCGTATGCGCCGGTGGATTTACCAGCGGCAAATGACGGCGGTGCACTGCGATACGGGCTGGAGCTGCCACCACCGAAACCGTAAGAACCGGATCCGCTGCTCGAGAAACCACCGCTGCCGCCCATCCCATAAGAACCGCTGCCACCCGAGCTGCTGCGATTGAATGCGCGATTGAGGTCGGCGCCGATATCGCGACCACTAAATGATTTTCCGGAATCACTTGGAGAGACACCTGGATAGCGACGAGCTACTGGTGCACTGGGCTCAGGATAATCGGTCTCGTCTTCCTCGTCATTCCAATCGCCGCCGGAGCCTGGACTTCGAGCAACATCGATACCAGTTTTGGCTTTCAGTGCATCCATTCGCTCGCTCAAATCATTGGACGAGGATTGTTTTCCGAATGCCTTCTTCTCCAGCCGAGTGAGGCGATCTTCAACATTTTCAGATTCAAAATCTCTTCCGAGCAACTTCTTTTCGATGGCCGTGACAGCTGGGTACTGAGTGCCGGCATCATCGTCATTAGCAGCAGGAGCCGAATTGCGCGGAGTGTTGGCGGTCTTGCCGGAGTTCTGCGAGCCGGCTGATGGTTTCTTTCCAGCAGTGGGAGCGCCACCACCTGCAGCACCACTATCAGCGACGTCATCGCCTCCGGCAGCAGGGATCAATTTCATCAAACTATCGAGTCTATCTCTATCCGCGCCTTCTTTCGCCTCACCAAACACCAACTTTTCCAGACGGTCGAGCCTGGCATCAGTCGTGTCTTTTGGATAGGTCCGACTAAAAAACTTTGTTTCTAATTTGTCGAAATCTGAGCCTGACTGAGCGGCCCAGGCTTGTGACAAATTCATCGTGGTTGCCACCACGACCGCCACCACAGACAGACCGAACAATCGAGGGAGTTTTCTTCCGAAACTGAGCGCTGTCGTTTTTCTAAATTTTAAGGGTCGCTTGATCTTCATTTCCGCATACACCGACAATTCTTGGCCACCCGGTCTGCAAACTGTCTTCACAGCAATCTTACCATGTACTTTCGAGACCCAATTCCGTGAATTTTCCTGATTGTTAGCGGGAAAAACCCGGTAACTACACAAATCCCGAAAGCCCTTGGCAACAAACCTACAGATTGCAGAGACGGACTGTGACGTCCTTTGTTTCCACGTTTCCGAGAAACATTTTAGGACTGCTCCTGAGGAAGCTTTGGCTTTTTCGGCTGGCCGTAATGCTACCCTTTCTTGAGTGGGAGCCGCTTTACGTGAAAAAACAAGACTTACAACTACTTTTAATCGATGGCAATGGGCTGAGCCTGGAAGAGGTCAGCGAGGTCGCAGCCCTGCGGCGACAGGTCGATCTGTCAGACACCGCGCGCAGCCAGATCGCGGACAGTCGCAAGATCGTAGAGCAGATGCTTGAAGATGGGTCTGTCGTCTACGGCATCACCACAGGTTTTGGCAAGTTCAAGGACGTTTACATCCCACCGGAAGACAGCTTGAAACTGCAAAAGAACTTCCTTCTCAGCCACGCAGTCGGCGTCGGTCCGAACCTCTCGATAAGCGAAACCCGCGCGACAATGCTCCTGAGAGCCAATGCTCTGGCAAAAGGATATTCCGGCATTCGAAAACGAGTGGTCGGCTTGCTCATGGACATGCTCAATAAGGGCGTTCATCCGCTAATCCCCGAACAAGGTTCCGTCGGTGCATCCGGGGACTTGGCGCCCCTGGCTCACCTTGCCCTGGTTCTGATCGGCGAAGGAGAGGCCGAATACAACGGAAAGGTCTACGACGGCAGAGAAGCGCTCAACCGTGCTGGGTTAAAACCAGTGATCCTCCAGGCAAAAGAGGGACTGGCTCTAACCAACGGCACCCAGGTAATGACGGCAATCGGCTCCCTCGTATTAAAAGAAGCGCTCGACCTGGCAAAAATCGCCGACATCATCGGAGCGATGACCCTGGAAGCGCTGCTGGGAACTAAGGCCGCATTCGACCCGCAAGTACACAAAATCCGCCCCCATCCAGGACAGACGGCGTCGGCGAAGAATCTTCGGACGCTTGTCGCCGACAGCGATCTGATGGAAAGCCACAAAAACTGCGGCATGGTTCAAGACGCCTACTCATTGCGCTGTATGCCTCAAGTTCATGGCGCCACCAGACAGGCGCTGGACCACGCTAGAACGGTCCTGGAAATCGAAATCAATTCGGCGACAGACAATCCACTTATATTCGAAAGCGGTGTTATTTCCGCTGGCAATTTTCACGGACAGCCGATTGCGCTGGTAATGGATTACGTGGCGATTGCTCTGTCCGAACTCGCGAATATTTCAGAGAGAAGGACCGAGCGTTTGGTCAATCCATCATTATCCAATGGCTTGCCTCCGTTTTTGATTTTAAATGGCGGCTTAAATTCCGGATTCATGATCGCTCAATACACAGCCGCAGCACTCGTTTCGGAAAACAAATCATTAGCACATCCGGCCAGCGTTGATTCGATTCCGACATCTGCAAACCAGGAAGACCATGTTTCCATGGGCACAATTGGAGCACGCAAGGCGCGATCGATTCTCAAAAATCTCAAATACGTTCTAGCGATCGAGTTGCTTTGCGCAACGCAAGGTATAGATCTGCGGACGGGTCAGTACAAGAAAAGTGGCGGACAAGCTTTCGCGCCGGAAGGCATTGAGACGCACAGTCAAACTCCCGGCAAAGGCGTCGAAGCAGCTTACGACTTTGTCCGCGAAAATATTGCATACTTATCGAAAGATAGATTGCTGAAAACTGATATCGAAACAGCATTTCAGCTGATCGACTCGGGCGACTTACTGGCACGTGTCGAAAGCGTCGTTGGAGAATTAGATTAGAGATTGACACCAGATGTGGTGACAGGCGTCGAGTCCTGATACGACATGGCGCATAAACTCAGAGCTGGTTAAAGCATAGACCAGGTCAGGTCCTCTGCTATCCGGGCAAAACGTTTGAAGTTTGACCAGAGCCCTGCGATCCTGGACAGAACGTTGAAGCTAAGCAAGCCCGTCTCGAGCCGGGGTCAGAAAGCAAAGTTGCCACCGATTCGATTCTGACGTCGCTAACGCGATGTTCAAACTCTATTCGGTGGCAACTCAACTCGTTTGATTTGATAGCAACTGGGCTCTTACCGCTTCACACTAGCGAGCTTCGACTACTTCCAGTTCAAGGCCACTGTTCTTGGCTTGGCATGGAATTCGAACGGCGTTTGTCCGCCAACCATCATCACGACTGCTGATGTTTTCAAAACGCGATCTGCTACTCTCTTAGCGGCGACGTGGTTCGAACCCATGATTGCCTTCAGTGGTTTCACAACGGAGACAGCCGATGGAATCGAGAATTCAGTAACGAATACTCTCTTACCACCAGTAAGTTCATGGCGATTTACTGATCGGTGCATGATCGATTCGATTGGATTGACTTCAGCGAATGAATTGGCCTCGCCGCTGGTGACTACGAGGTGGCGTCCTGGTGAGA
>CAZRMH010000015.1:0-15554 GCA_964600935.1 uncultured Candidatus Obscuribacterales bacterium | reverse complement strand
TCACCACAACACTCGATTTGCGATGATCGTTAATGTCGTATACAGAGAGCTGGTTGCTATCTACGTTGACGAATGCAACGGAGTTAGCCGCCAATTTCACTGAGCCTTTAGGCGTTACGATCGTCATTGCTTGCGATGGAACGAACAGGGCGCTGCCGTTCTCGAGAGTGACTGTGTCACTGTGCTTCATAGTTGCGACTCCGTTTCCATTGCCCCTGGCACCAGATGTGAAACCAAATTCCATGTCGCTACAAACGTTTCCATCAACCATTTCACCTACTGGCGCGTAGCCGACCATCACTGAATCATCTTCCTGTTGAGCCAGTCCGCTGAGGTTCGTGTTGGCGGTCGCGAGATTAGACAAGGTGTTATCGAGCGCGTTGTTCAGGTTGATCGAAGGAGCGCTCGTCAATGTCGCTATCGTATTGATTGGAGCCAGTATGCTCGGAGCATTTTGGATTGCTTGTGAGGACGAAACACTGATGTCCGCTCGAGGAGCGCTGCCATCGAAAATATAGATTGGTGTTCCAGCAGCGACCGGTGGGTCAGCCGTGATCACCACTCCGCCACCGAGAACGAGCCCAGCTTTGCTAGAGCCATTAATCAGAACATCGGCGCCCTGAGCTGTCAGTGTGTTGACCGGAGCGAGCGCCGTGAAGCGTCTTGAACCTTTGCCCCTGCCGGTCAGGACAGTGCCACCATTGTTGACGACAACAAGGTTTCTACCTCTCAATCCTCTTGTACGTGTCGGAGCTGCACCTTGCAGGATCGTCACATCACCTTGTCCGGTTTGCTTCGCATCAGTAACGATTGAAGCATTCGCGCCGATGTTGAGAACGCCCGTCGTGCTTACCGCCTGGATCAAGATTGAATCATCGCCCAGGATGTCTACATCGGCAGCAATCGTTAGATTGCCAGCAGCGGTGATGATTTGCATGGCACCATCTGCGGTACTGGCATTGGCATTCAAAGTCAATCCATCATCTGCAAGCAAATTCAAACCAAGTGCCGCGGAGATAGGTGCGCCGGCTGCCACAGTCAATGTACCGCCGGAGTCGATGGTGACGAACGAGTTGTTTGAAGTGATAGCTCCAGCAACGACAGTGTTGCCATCGTTGTTAATCGTCAGGTCACCAGTGACGGTGAGAGTGTTGATTCCGAGGTTGCCCGTATTATTGATGGTGATGTTGTCACCAGTGCTGGCGAGCAAATTCGTAATGCTGGTTGTTAGGGATGCGTTGGCGACGTCTAATGCCAGACTGTTCGCCGACAACGATCCAAGGTTTTGAATGACATCGTCAGCAGCCAGAGTGACAATACCGTTGCCGACAGCAATCGCGCCAACGATACTGATGTCTCCAGTCGTACTGATATTCAAATCGAGGTCGCTACCCGCGACGTCGTCGACAATGATGTCGTTCGCTTCAGTCACAGTAACCGAACCGCCTGCCGCGAGCGTGGCATCCACCGTGACACGGTTGAAGTCACCGGAGGCAGCCGCTGAACCAGCGCCTACTGTGAACCGGAGAGCGTCAGCGGTGATGGTGTCACCGGAGATGATATCGGCAGCATTGAGAGCACCGGCCAGATCGACATCACCCGTTCCAGCGTTGATAGTTTCGAACAAGAGATATCCGGCGCTTACTTGCCCGGGGGCGAAGGCCCCGCCGCTGAGCGAGCCGTTCGTGAACACCGGACTGCCCACTGTGGCGGCATTCCCAACACCCAGGATGACAGAGCCATCAGCTCCTGTAGTACCGATAGTGCTGATGTCGCCCACCGACACATCGCCAAAACCTGCGACGGCGACTAGACCGCCAGCGTTATTGCCTTCAGCTGTGATGTTACCGACGAAGACATTTCCAGCATTTGTGAAACCATCACCGCTGTGCGCGAGGATTGTTACAGTGCCAGCATTGCCACCAACTGCGGTGCTGCTCGTGATGATGTTAACACCGACGAAGTTGACATTACCACCATCAGAGCTGAAGCCTGTCACGCTGATTGGGTCTGCTGTCGATTGCTGCCCTCCAGTAGCTCCACTGGTCGTGTAACCGGCGAGGACATAGAGGTTGCCACCGTTAACGGTAGCAGAGGACAAATCGATCGTTATCGGTCCGCTCGCCGTGACGTTGCCGAATGCGATGATTGCAAGGTTCTGACCCTGGAAATTAAGGTTCGACGGCAGAATGATATCACCGCTCGGATTGACAATGGTATTGCCTGAGGCGGTTGGGTTGATATTGACCGCAGAGAAATTAGTTATTGAACCGAGGGTCATGACCCCTGCAGTGATCGTGATCTCATTCGCAGATGGGTCCGGACCAGGAGGTGTTCCGTCGCCATTCAGATTGCCATTGTTCACGAAAGAGTTGATACCATCATCATCGGCAAGAGTGACAAAGACATCACCGCCGTTGAAGTTCAACTTATTATTAGTGATGAGATTCTTGTTCGTCGCGGTAAAAGTCACACCCGCTCCGTCATCCGTCGTGTTGAACGTGCCGCCGTTGATACCGCCATTTACAGTCAGTCCCGAGCCGGCCAAACTTTGAACAGATACAGAATCGAACGAAACAGCGTATTTTGCGGCTCCCGAGAACGATACCGTGTTAGCCGTAAGTGACATATCACCGGAACCGGCGATGTTTCCACCGATAGTTATGCTACCGCCATTGCTGCCGATCACTGCGAAATCATCGTTCCCAGCACTAGCGCCGAGCGTGATCGTTCCGGTTCCGAGGTAATCGAGGAATACATCATTACCGCCGCTCGACTGAGCCGTGACGGCTGTGCTGAGTCCTCCAATTCCGTTCACATCTAATAAGATGAAACCACTAGACGCCAGCAATGTTGCCGAAGGTGTAATCAGAGTTCCGAAACCAGTAATGTCTCCGCCACCAACAGTAGTGTCCAGCGTGATTTTTGAAGTTCCGGTCACATTGTGGTTGATCAACACATCGCCGCTCTTGTTGGTGATAGCAAGCGTACCAACACTAAAGTCAGAGTTTGTGGTGACGTCTCCGGCTGATACCAGACCAGCGTTGACAACTAAATTGGTCAGCGCCGCTTGGCTGTTCAGCGTAAGACCGCTGTCTTCATTTACCGTTAACGAACCTTTTCCGAGGCTGGTAGATAACGAATTGACATCAGTATTCACAACACCCGTGCCGTCGACATCGACGGTCAGACTGTCCGCGATGATTTTAGAGGTTGAACTTCCAGAAACAATATTGTTAGCGGAGAGTCCAACAGTGCCGGTCCCGACGTCAACAATGAAACCAGCAGGAATGGTGAGATTATTCGCAACATCGACCTGCAGATCCAGATCTGCACTCTTCACGCTCGTAAGGAGTAGATCGGCGGAATCGGTAACGGTCAAACTACCACCGGATGCCGTTTGCGCATCAACCTCTATCTGGTTGATATTGCTGTTTATGGTGGCAGTCCCTGCACCCATGTATACACTCAACTCGTTCCCAGTGACAGTACCGCCATTGATCAAATCACCGGCGGAAAACGCTCCAGCCAGAGCAGCTTCGCCTCCCCCGAAGATGAGATTGCCGTAGTTCAAGTTCCCGGCTGCCAACTGGTCAGGGGAGAAGAACCCGCCGGATGGTGTACCGTCAGTGACGACGATCGGGCCGTTGATCAAGACTGCCGTACCGACACCCAGAAGGATGTTGCCGCTGACCACTCCGCCAGTCGTGGTGATGTCACCTACGGTGACGCCCGCGAAACCACCCGCTGCCACGGTACCACCTACGGTATCACCGATAGCACTGATGTTGCCGACGACCACCGTACCGGCGTTGGTCGTCGCAGATGAACCGGCGGCCATGATGGTGACATTTCCAGCGGTGCCACCAGCAAAAGAACTGCTCGTGATGATGTTCACTCCGCCGAGGTCGACGTTTCCACCAGTGGAGCTAAAACCAGTTATAGTGATTGGTTGAGCCGTCATCTGTTGGCCGACAAGTGGCGGTGTCGTTGTCATCTCGACGCCTGCGTAAACGGTCAAATTGCCACCATCGGTAGTCGACGAGGACAAGTCGATCAGAACTGCGCCTGTTGCCGTGATATTTCCGGAAGCGAGGATAGCGAGATTCTGACCGCTGAAGATCAGGTTGTTCGGCAAAACGACATCGCCATTAGTGTTGACGATTGTATTTGCCCTGATGACCGCTACTGATGAGAAGTTGGTGATTGTCCCCAAGGTTACTATGCGAGCCGAGATCGTCAGAGCGTTGGCATTCGGGTCCGGACCAGGAGGAGTACCGTCACCGTTCAACGTGCCATTGTTGACGAAGGCATTGGTGCCGCTGTTGTCTCCGAGAGTCATGAAGACATCGCCGCCGTTAAAGTTCAACAAACCATTAGTTGTGAGACTACCGGCAGTGGCCAGGAAAGTAGTACCAGCGCCACCATCAGTCGTGTTGAATGTACCGGACCCGGTGCCACCATCAACGGTGAGTGACGACGCCAGATTGCTTTGAACCAAAATATCTGCAAAAGATAGTGAGTAACCGGGAGCTGCGAACGAAAGATTGTTGGTATTTAGTTCGAGTGACCCCGTTCCACTAATGTCGCCGCCGATCTTGATTTTACCAGCGTTGTTACTGGATTGGGCAGTGAAATCCTTGTTGCCGGCGCTCAAGCCGAGCGTCATAGTTCCAGTACCTTGATAGTCGACAAAAACGGTTCCGCCACCAGCGGCTTCGGCGACGACAGTAGTGTCACCATCGGATAAACCGTTGACGTCGGTGTTAATCAATCCGGCTCCAGAAAGAAGCGTGATTGCAGGCGATACCAAGCCGCCTGCCCCCGTAATGGATCCATCACCAGCGAACGTATCTACAGTCACGGACGTGGTACCGGTGAGTACATTGTCGACGACTACATTGCCGTCGCTATTCTGAAGAAGCAACGTTCCAACGGTGAAGTTGGTCGACGTCTGAATGTCGCCTTTAGCGACGTTTCCAGCATACACACTCAAGTTGGTGAGATTCGCCTGATCGAGCAGAGTTATTCCATCATCTTCGTTGACGGTTAGAGAACCAGTGCCACCGAAAGTGCGCAACGATTTTGCCGAAGTATTCAACACACCACTTCCGCCAATCGAAACACTAAGGGCGTCAGTCGTAACATGCGCTCCGAGCGCGGACGTAATATTGCCTGATGCGTCGAGTTCTACCGAAGTAATGCCGTTTACCTGCACCCCGGCGCCGAGCGCGATAGTGCCTTTGCTGTCCAGAAGGACGCTCTGACCACTGATGTTCTGCCGAACATCGAGATTACCACCAGCGACAAACGAGAAGGCTCCTCCGGCGCTGGAAGGATTGCCAGCATCGATTGCAGCAGCGTTCTGTTCGAAGATGAATACACCGCCGCTGGCGACAGCGCTGACGCCTGAGCCGACGCCGCTTCCCGCATCAATTCTGAATGGATTGAGCAGATCTGAACCGATGCTGCCGTTGTTCGCATTCAAAAGCGCTGTGTCTGCGCGGACGATTGTCGTGCCGTCCGTGGTTATGTCGCCGCTCGTGGCTGTCGCATCGAGAACGCCGGTTACTTGCGAGTCACCAGCACCAAAAGTAATACCATCAGTTTCAACGACAAAAGCATTTCCTGAAGTCAAGCTTGGAGCACCAAGCGCTTGGATTCGAAGCAGGTCGGCAGTTACTCTTGCGGCATTAGCGACACTTCCAATATTTCCGTTTTGACTTCGCAACGAAACAGTTTTACCAGATATTGATCCGAGCCCAAGGAAACCAGCATCGAGTGTAGTTATATCGTTGTCGGCGAGAACTGTGAATGTCCCGCCCGAAGAAGACGCCACGAAGTTTATGTTGCCGTCACGCCCGCTACCGGTAGGCTCATAAACAGTGACATCGCTGTCAGCCTGTGCCATAACATTGACAAAGTTAATCGGCGTAGAATTGTTCAGGAACTGAATAGTACCGCCTGTAGTGAAGTTAAACAATTGAATATTGTCAGCTACAATCCCACCGGTGAAATCGTTATCCGAAATGTCCGCTGTTTGAGTGCCGGACTGATAAAGGCTTATCACTCCGGTCGCTGGGCTAGTCAGAATTAGACCGCCAGCCATATCGAAATCTCCACCGTTGCTGGTGTTCGAGTCCAGGTAGATATATAAATCAGAAGTTATATTTGCATTAGCCACTGACGAAATATTCGCACCAGAGAGTTCTATCAGAGTCGTCGCAGTCAAATCGGCTGCTCCAGCGGCTAACGAAATATTACCAGTCCCGGAAATGTCAATCAGGTAACCCGAAGTTATCGGAGCATTGGCAGTGAAGGTCCCATCCGCGACCTGATTAGCGAAGGTAATTACGACCGCTCCGCCCGAGTTAATTGCATCGCCCGCACCGTTACCTAGAGTGTAAGAATCACCGACATTGACGATCACTCCACCGCTAGTGACCGTCAAACTTCCGTTCTGAATGAAATCACCACCGGCGGGGGCAGATGGATTGGTGCTCCCTGCATCAATGGATATTGATTGACCGGAAATCGCTGTGTTATTTGCCTGGGTAATGTCGTTGTTAGCGCTAAGGACGATACCGGTATTGGCAGTCAGATTGCCGTTGATCGCCAAACTCGCGCCAACAACAGATAAAGTATTTAGATCTCCAGCGCTGAGGTCTATTGAGGATGAAGTTGAACTGACGTTTCCGACGGACAAATTTCCACCGGACAGGATGCTAACTACTCCGTTGGCATTGATAGTATTAACGTCGACAACACCGGTGCCGAGCGCGCCCGAAGTCAAAGTCGCTGAACCTGGGGCAAGCTTACCGTTTGCCAAATACGTAACTGGCCCCGTCGAGACCGGTTGAGCAGTCTCCATAACAACATCACCGCCCACGGTGGCGCCGCTGGTATCAATAGTGCCGACCCCACCTGCATTAACGTCAATGCCGTTAGGAGCAATAATTGTCACGTCTCCATTGCTCGCGCCAGCACCGCCTGAAGTAACAATCGAAGGACCAGTCGTCGTCCCCCCATTAGCCAGATTTACTACACCAGAGCCAGCTGTAAAACCGCCGAACGCCGCCAGGAGTACATTACCGCCCTTGCCGCCAGCCGTACCGCTGGTGTTCATCGCAGCGTTGCCGAGGAGAATACTTCCGCCACCAATCGATCCACCGTTAAAGGTAACGTCGCTGCCTGGATTGGCAGTCGGCAAAGTGGTGCTTGGTGTTGCCGGACTTGCACCAGTGATGTTGGCGCCGGCAATAATAGTCAGGTTGCCACCATCAAGAGCGGTGGTCGTATTAATATTGAACGCGCCGACAACTGACTCAGTGATGTTGCCACTGGCGATCACGGTCAAGTCAGCAGCTACGTTCACGCTAGCAGTGAAATCGATGTTTCCGATGTTATAGAAGGTAGGGTCAATCAAATCGATTGAGCCGAGACTGAGAGTGTCCGTTTGCGAGTTAAAATGAACTGCGTAGCCGTCGCTATTTACCACGCCGTCCACTTTGCCCACACCACCACGTACGGTGCCAGCTCCAGCATGGAGATTGAGCGAGTTGCTCAAATAGTCGCCACCGGAGAGTGTAGTGTCTGATGTTCCAGCATAGTCGGCTGTTCTGACGTTGATCGCGTTGCGGGCGGCAATTGTGCCACCAGCATTATTCACATTGAGCGCTTTGTCGGCTGAACCTGTAAGGTTCACATCTTGCCTCGAACTGATTCTTCCGCTATTGGTCACGTCAGAAGCGGTAATTGTCAGGTTCCCGTTCGACGTGATTTCGCCATTGTTGACCAGGGTGTTCGAATCAAGCTTCAGATCAACATCTGAAGAAATCAATGCTCCGGCATTGTTCAAAATGTCATCACCGGCGATCGTGCCGCCGTTTCTGCCACCGGTATTGGTGGCGTGAACAACACCACTGTTAGTCAGATCACCAAGCAATCTGAACTCTGAACCACGAGAGAAGTCACCAGTAGCGGTGACATTTACTGGAACAGTTAAATCAGAGGCGCGCATAACATCGCCCCGACCGGTTATCGCAGAAAGGTCCACATCGCCGCCTGTAGCACTGCCAGCGTTGTCGATTGTGACCTTCTGTCCAACCCCTGCCAGAACTTGTTTAGCCGCAATATATTCGGCTGCCGTTACTTGTGCTCCAGCTGTAAGTGTTTTCTTCTCTCCACCGACTTGAATTTCGATCGATGAAACACTGCCGAACAGTCGCTCACCGAGCGTGATGTTTCTAATTTGCGAAGTGAGATCGAGATTAATGCCTTGACGGACATTGACGAGATTGCCATTGTCACTAACTTGCATAGACTGTTGACGAACGATCGAATTCAAACGATCGGCTCTGTCATTGAGACGTTCTGCTCTAGCGGCAAGGCGATCTGCTCTCACTTGATCGGCGTGACTGACACTGACACTCACATTCGACAGTGGCGCAATTACTGGCCCACGATCGACCGCTGGTCGAACAAGCCGTTGCTCGCGAAATTGCTCGCGAACTTCGCGACCGCTAAGATCCGGATTATTGGCTCGGAAGTCTCTAAATGCCTGGTTTCCTTGCCCCGCTTGTGCTGCTTGCGCGGACACTAAAAGGAATGAGCCTGCTATGGCTGCGGTCCAATTTTTCACAAAAGAATCGCGGCTGCGCACTGCTTTCTTACTCATTAATAAAACCTCTGATGATCACGTCCGACACTAAAAACAAACACCTTGGCAACAATTACCACACGAAAACCAGTGGGCGATGAGGGATTCGAACCCCCGACCTTCACGGTGTGATCGTGCTGCGCTACCGACTGCGCTAATCGCCCCTTCGTGAACCTGAAATTGTAACTCAAAGCAAGGTGCAAGTTAGTTACGGTTTATTGTTGACAAGTCTTTTTCATCCCATTTAATCGCCTAATCGACACATAAAAAGACAACGCTTTAAACAGGGAGGCTCTTCTCGAAAGGCTTAGAAAAACTCGTCTCCAGCCTTCTGATTAACTCAAAAAATCTCAAAAAAATAAAAGACAGTTCTTTCGAACTGCCTCTTAAATTAGTCATTGGGCATGGCTATTGCTTTTGGTGCCACCAAATCCGGTGACAATATTTCTAGGCGACGACGCCTTCCATTTCGATTACACCTTCAGCAAGATCGCTGAGAATACCTTCGAGCGTTCTAATCATCAGATCGATTTGCGGTCTGGTGATAGTTAACGGTGGCTCAATTCGAACTGTACGATTGGCGTTCATAGTCCCGGCAACTAGTACGCCGCGGTGGAAGAGTTCGTGTTGAACACCGGTTCTGACTTCAATAGTTTTGAACTCGAGACCGATTAGCAAACCACGACCACGAACGTCGGACAAGTATTTAGGATACTTTGCCATCAATTCTTTCAATGACGACATGAAGTAATTACCCATAACTGCAGAACGTGCAGGAAGATTTTCTTCCATCAATACTTCGATAGTGGCTGAAGCAGCTGTACAAGCCAGCGGGTTTCCGCCGAATGTTGAGTTGTGGATACTTGGATTTTCTTCAAGTACCTTCCAGATCTCAGGTGTCGAGATGAAAGCTCCGATTGGCATAACGCCGCCGCCGAGCGCCTTGGCAAGACACATAATGTCTGGCGTAACGCCTTCGTGTTCGCAAGCGAACATGCGACCGGTCCGTCCCATACCTGTTTGAACTTCGTCCAAGATCAGCAACACGCCGCGTTCTTTAGTGAGTTTGCGAACCTTCTTCAAGTAACCTGCTGGTGGCACGTTGATACCACCCTCACCTTGAATGGGCTCGAGAATTACAGCGCAAGTGTTCGGTCCGATTGCTTTTTCAAGAGCATCGATGTCACCGAAAGGCACGTGGTGGAAGCCGCTCAAGAGAGGCTGAAATTGTTCTCTGAAACAATCACGACCGGTTGCGGATAGCGCACCTAAAGTCACACCGTGATATGCGTTCTTAGTTGAAATTACTTCTGATTTTCCAGTGTACAAACGAGCGAGCTTGATAGCCCCTTCAACCGCTTCAGCACCGCTGTTACAGAAGAAAGAATATTGCAAGTTGCCGGGAGTGATATCAGAAAGTTGTTTAGCAAGATGGGCTGCCCATGGGTTCAGCAAATCTTGTGAGTGCAAACAAACCTGGTCGAGCTGAGACTTTACAGCGTTGATCACTTTCGGATGTCTGTGACCGACGTTGAAAATTCCGTAGCCGCCTAAACAATCTAAATAGCGTTTGCCATTATTGTCGTAGGTGTAAACGCCCTCGTCGCGGAACTCTACAGCACCTTCCGCTCCGCAGAGTTTCTGCGAATATGCAGTGTTGAGGTGATTGATTGAATTCGACAACGCTTGTGACGCGATTTGTTCGTAATGCTCAGAGCTAGACTGGCTGCGTTTGAAGCCAACTGATTCTAGATGTTTTTGCTCGATAACCATGACGGATCTCACTTCCTTGTTGTTATGTCTAGCAAATTCTTTGCTAGACCTCAGTCGATAAGACGCGCGACAAGATTCAGTGAATCTGTGCGATCAACTGGGTTTGGTTTTAAACTTATTTATTAGTTGCCTGCGATGCCTGAGTTGAATTCTGGCAACGCTATTTGAATGTCATGCCGTTATGTCTACAATCGATTTCCATAACAAGACAAATGCCTCTTGGGCTGGGGAACAGAAGGGTCTCTTCTTACGCAGTGACCGTGACACCAGTGATAATGTCACTGTGCTTTGGTGAGTTACCTTCCATACCTCTAATGTACATGGAGACCTGGGTTCGAGGCAATGTCCACATTGTCTAAAAAACGCAGCAAGAATTTAGCCACTATGTCTAACAGAATCTTATCAATACCCCCGCAAGAACATCAGGGGCTTAAGTATGCGGCGATTATCCGCATGAAATGTCGATCTAGGCTGTTTTTACTTATTTCCGAAAAAAGATCCGATTAGCGACAATATATAGATTCCGTTCGGAACATCCTTCATTCTTGGCCGGTCATCAGGCATAATTAGTCGAGTTCTCATTGGCAGCCCGTCTGCGAGCGAAAAACATCCCGGTTCATTGAGTGAGGTTTACAGGTGAGGCGTACATATCTCGTAGGTCTTCTGGTAGCAGTGTTATCAGCTGGCGCTGCTCACGCCGACAGCAACCCTATGCCGCCGGACATGGTCGCCAAATACAATGATGGCGTTTCAGCCCTTAAATCGGGCGACCTGGACCGAGCATTAAGGGCGTTTAAAACAGTGGTCTTGAGCGTTCCTCGCGATCCGCTGGTTCACCTCAGCCTGGCAGCCGCTCTTAACGAACATGGCGAAGTCGATGACGCAATCGCAGAATATCGTCGCGCACTGGCTTTAAGACCTGGAGACGCTTTTGCTCACGAAACACTTGGCACCCTGCTGCAAAGCACAGGCGACCTCGAGGGCGCAATCCACGAATTCGACACTGCCATTAAGCTAAAACCAGATGTTCCCCTGCTGCGTCTCAATCTTGGCATCGCGCTGCGCACAGCCGGGCGACAAGACGAAGCAATATCGCAACTAAAGCAAGTCTTGGCATCCTACCCGGATCACCTCAAAGCGCGTTCACACCTGGGCGCAGCCTACCAGGACAAAGGCGCGTATCCTCAAGCGGTAGAAGAGTATAAAAGGATTCTGGCGTACGAACCCGGCAACTTTTCGATTCAGTACAACATGGCCAACTGCCTCCTCTATATGAAGGACTTGAATGGCGCGAAAGCAGCCTTCCAACGCGCTGTCGATATTGATAAAAGTGTGCCTGACACACACGCATTGCTTGCCAGTGTGTACAGCATGCAGAACAGTTACGAACAATCTGCCAATGAACTCAGAACCGCAATCTCTTTGAAAGGTGATAATGCGGCATGGCACGCCCAGCTTGGTGATGTACTCACCAAGAACCGGGATTTCCAGGGCGCGATTGCCGAGTATGAGAATTCACAAAAGCTCGACCCACGAGATGTAGACAGCGGCTATAGTCTTGGCTACCTGTTACAGTTAACTGGCGACCTGGACAAAGCAGCGACCCAATTCGAGCATGTTCTGCGAATCTCGCCGAACAACATCAACGCCCACTACAATCTCGGCATTATCAAACAACGGCAAAAAGACCTGGAAGGGTCGGATAGAGAGTTCAAAGAAGTTTTGAAACTCAGTCCAAACGATGGTCAATCGCTGATTAACATCGGGCGAAACATGATTCAGCGAGGCGAACTTCGCGAGAGTGTTGCCTATTATCGTCAAGGTTTGAGTGCTGAACCAACTGATGCCTCGGCGTTTCAAGAACTGGGTTCTGTTTTGATTAAACTCAAAGATTACGTAGGCGCACAGTCGGCGCTCGAATCCGCCTTAAATTTATCGCCGAACGATCGCACAACATTGATGGCGCTTGCCACTTTGTTTGAATCAACCGGTAAACCGCAAGAGTCTGAAGTTCTGCTGAGACGCTTGATTGCCAGAGCTCCGGAAGATACTAAACTGTTAACCATGCTGGCAGCCAACCTTGAGTCCCAAGGAAAGGCGCAGGATGCCTTGCTCACGTATCAAACAATCATCAGAATCAATCCACGATCGCACGAAGCTTATAACGACCTTGGTTTAGCTCTGCAGCGCAAAGGCGAACTCTCAAGCGCGCTTTCGCAGTTCAAAAAAGCTCTCGAAATCAAACCGGACTACGGTCAAGCTCATATAAACCTGGGCAACATCTATCTTTCCATGGATAACTACGATGGCGCCGCCCAGGAATACCGCAGCGCAATCGCAGCGAATCCACAAGAAACGCTTGCTCACTACAACCTTGGTTTGGTTCTGACAAAACTGGGAGATAACGCAAACGCAATCGCGACATACAAACAAGCGCTTACGTGCTCACCAGACTACGCCAATGCCTATTATGCAATGGGTCTTCTGCTTCAAAACGAGAATCAGATTGGCGACGCCATCGCCGCATTTGAAAAATATCTAGCGCTCGAGCCTAACGGTACCTATGCGGAACAAACTCGTAGCAGCCTGGAGCGCATCAAAAATCCATTGGGTGCGCCGCCGAGCGCGAGCACTGCCAATAGTACCACCCCGACGACGGTTCCAAAAACTGCACCAACCGCAACCAAGACAGGTTCGTGGGGAACGCCTCCACCTGTGGCTCCACCAATTGTCCAGGGTGACAATGATTATGGTGCGGACAAAGTTTCAACCGATACGGTCACTCAACCGGATTCGACCTATAGCAATTCAGCTCCAGCGCCAGCACCAAATTATGCGGTCGAAACGCCTGCCGTCAATCCTGACGAGCAAGGCGCTCGTCCAGAAGAGCCGGTTGCCGAGCAGACTCCACCGGCAGAAGCGCCCACTGAAACACAGCCCCTGGACGGACTCTTGAGACCCGCGATTAACGGACCAGACAATCCGGGAACAATGTAAGCCGTATCGTTCAAGCAACGAGTTCAATGGCAGACGACTTCAACCCGCAGAAACAAAAACTGAAAGGTAGCGCAGAGAGTGATTTCTGCGAACTCGATAAAACAGTCGTCCGGATAGTTTCGCTCGAAGAAACTCAAGGCAGCGATTCAGCACCGCCTGCGATACTACCTATTCTGCCTATCGATACCGGCGGCAAGAGCATTATTGGCACAACAGTCGCTGGCATAGCGATCAAATCAATGATCGGGTCCGGCGGAATGAGTTGCGTTTATCGCGGCATTCAACCCGGAATCAATCGCGAAGTCGCCGTCAAAATGATGCATCCGCATCTTCTCTCGGACGACACGGCCCTCTTGCGATTCAACCAGGAAGCGCACGCTGTCGGCAAACTAGATCACCCAAACATCGTCAAGGTGCACGACTTCCGGGCCGGGGAGAACGGCAACTCATTCCTCGTAATGGATTTGATCGAAGGCAAATCGCTATCCGACGTGATCGATGAAGAACGAGTTTTAGAGCCAGAAAGAGCGATTGAATTATTCGCACAAGCCTGCGACGGTTTGCAACACGCTCACTCAAAAGGCATTATTCACCGAGATCTTAAACCCAGCAACATTATGCTGATCAAAGATGCCAATAATGAAGAGCGTGTCAAAGTGCTCGACTTCGGTATCGCGAAGATTTTGCCCCAGGAGGGCGACGACCAGATGAAACTCACCCAGACCGGTGAGGTTTTCGGAAGTCCACTTTACATGAGCCCAGAGCAGTGTATGGGCAGAAACGTGGATCAGCGTTCTGACGTCTATGCGATGGGTTGCTTGCTCTACGAGGCAATCACCGGCAAGCCTCCCTTTGAAGGCGCCAACGCCTTCGACACATTCTTCAAGCACACGACTGAGATGCCGCCAAGCGTCAAAGCCCTGCGTGAAGACTTTCCAATGTGGCGCGAGTTTGACGCCGTCATTCTTAAAGCGATGGCGAAAGATCCAAAAGATCGATACCAATCGATGACACAATTAAAAAGTGATTTGCTTAAGTTGCATTCTCAGTCCGATCGAGGACTACTTGGCAGAGTGGCTGATGATGCGGAATTAGCCCGACGCAGATTCGGCGCACAAAGCAAGCGTTCGGTCAAATCAATTCTGATCCAGGTTTCATTAGTGTTACTGCTCGCTAGCACCGCTGGCGGTGGCTGGTATTATTTTTCACACACCGGACAAACAGCACCTCAATCATTTGACGAGCTCTATCTATCAGGTCAGGAGAGTTTCGACAAAGGTGATTATCCGGCAGCGACAAAACTGTTTGAATCAGCTCTGGCTGCGGCAAAGCTAGACAAGACAAAACAAATTCCAGCACTGAGAGAACTGGTCGACATTCAAGTCGCACAGGGAACAGCCGGTGCCGGCAAATATGAGTCGCAAAAGTCAATGACAGAACACGAGCGCGACGCCAATATCGCCGCCGAACTGGACGAACTAGTGAAGGAGTTCAAAGAAGCAACCAGGACTACCGGACCGGAGACCGATGAAACACTCGAGTCACTCGCTCAAGATATCAACGACAAAGGGAATCTGCTCGCTACTACTGGCGGTGCTGATGTTCGAGTTCATCTCGACAACGCTTTAAAAACACTGATAGATACTTTTGAAAAGAAAGACGCTTCCAAGCAGAAATTGGGCTATGCAAGAGCGTTGCACAACTATGCATTGAGTTTCTGTTTTGAGAAAAAATGGAAAGAAGCGATTCCGTATTTCGAAAAATCTGCGGCACTCAAAAAATCGATCAACTCTCAAGATTCGGCTAATCTCGTCAGCTATTTGCAAACCCTGGATGCAACAGCCAACGCATATGCATCGATTGGCGAGAAAGCCAAAGCCGAAAAGTTACTCAAGTTTCGACTCGACGAAGCTAGGAAGATGCCTGGAGACGACAATAAAAATTCGGTCGCCGACAATCCCAAAGTAGCATACGGAAAGTTTGCTCTCGGAAACTTTTACTTTTACAGCAAACAAGATGACAAAGCAGCGCGACGACAAGTCACCGAAGCACTTCGTATCTACGAAATGTTAGAAGCACCTGATGTGGAGCACATGGCGGAGTGCTGCGCACTACTAGGGGTGCT
>CAZRMH010000014.1:0-37786 GCA_964600935.1 uncultured Candidatus Obscuribacterales bacterium | reverse complement strand
GGCATGCGCCAGGTCGAAGTACTCGTCAAAGGCCCAGGAGCCGGACGCGAGACAGCCATCCGCGCACTGCAAGGTGCCGGACTGGAAATCACTTTGATCAAGGACGTCACTCCTATTCCACACAACGGATGCCGTCCACCGAAACGTAGACGCGTCTAAAAATTTTTGATTTTGTTCAGGCCGGTTCATTGTGAATTACCGGCTTTGAGTTTGATACCGCGGCAATTGGTTATCAACACATATGATTCGGAGATTGAACGTTGGCTAGATATACAGATCCTGTTTGCAAACTCTGCCGTAATGAGGGCGCCAAGCTCTTTTTGAAGGGCAGCCGCTGCTACACCACAAAATGCGCAATCGAGCGCCGTCGCTATGGACCGGGTCAACATGGTCAAGCACGCAAAAAACATTCTGAATATGCTCTCCAGTTGAGAGAAAAACAAAAAGTGCGTCGCACTTATGGACTTCTGGAAAAGCAATTCGCGGCGTATTACAAAACCGCTGCTGCTCAGAAAAAAGTGCCAACCGGCTTGAAAGTTCTCCAACTTTGCGAAAGCAGATTGGATAACCTGGTCTACAGAAGCGGCATGGTTCCTTCCAGAGCACAAGGTAGACAATTGATCGCTCACGGTCACTTCACCGTGGACGGTACCAAGGTCTACACACCTTCTTACCGTTTGAAACCAGGTCAAGTTGTTTCCGTCATGGAAGGCAGCAAGGCTCTAATCAAAGCGATTATCGAAGCTAATCCAGCTCCAATCGCACCGAACTGGATTTCATCCGATCTCGATAATTTGAAAACATCATTCATCAATCCGCCAGCCAGAGAAGACCTCGATGGCACGATCAAAGAAGCACTAATCGTTGAATACTATTCAAGAAAATAGTGCTGAAACCGAGGGCGGCTTAATCGCCGCCCCTGAACGTTTCTTAGGGTAGGCAGCAACTGGGAAGAAAAAAACGTGAACAACGACTTCAATCGACTCTATATGAATCAAAGCTTGGGTGGCATGTCCTCCTCCTCTTCCATGGGAATGGCCGGAGTGGGTGGCATGAGCGGCGTATCCGGTATGGACTACGGTCTGGTTCCGGAAAGCAGCCCTAGAGAGCCAATCAAAATCAAATGCCTTGAAAACAAGACGCATGCTGATGGTTCCATATATGGAAAGTTCGTCATCGAACCACTAGATAGAGGTTATGGAACAACTCTCGGTAACGCACTGAGACGAGTTCTTTTGTCACACATCGAAGGTTCCGCAGTTACGGCCGTAAGAATTGATGGTATCACTCACGAATTCACCACCGTCCCTGGTGTCGTCGAAGACGTAATCGATATCATGTTGAACCTCAAAGGTTTGGTAGTGAAGACCTTCTCCGCCGATCCACAATACCTGCATCTCGATGTCGAGCGTCCAGGTCCTGTCACCGGCCGCGATATCTTCTGTCCAGCTGATGCCACCATCATCAATCCCGACTGGCAAATTTGCACCCTCGCCGAAGGCGGCAGAGTGCGTGCTGAAGTCACGGTAGAGCGTGGTCGTGGATACGTTCCAGCCGATGCTCACAGCCATTACAAACAAGCAATCGACGTTCTGCCGATCGACGCTGTTTACATGCCTGTACGCAAAGTCTCCTACTTTGTAGAGCCTACCCGGGTTGGTGAATCAACTAACTACGACAAGCTCACAATCGAACTCTGGTCCAATGGCGCAATCGATGCAACCGAAGCAATTTCGCAAGCAGCGCGTCAAGTAATCGAACACTTGGTTCCAATCGCCGAGCTCTCGGGCAAGCCGATGGTTCCGACCACAACGCAACCTCAACAGACAGAAGGCAAACATTCATCGATCTCGATCGAAGAATTGGAACTCTCAGTTCGCGCCTACAACTGCTTGAAGCGCGCCAACATCAACTCTCTGGGCGAGCTTCTCAAGCTCACCTATGATGATTTGATGAACATCAAAAACTTCGGTAAGAAGTCAGCCGACGAAGTAATCGAAAGATTGCGTCAATTCGGTCTCACTCTTGCTGATACTCCAAAAGATAAATAACCGCACCCGGACGACATCCGCGAAGGATGCCACAAAAGAAGGAAACGAGTCATGCGTCACCAGAAGGCACGCCACTTACTGTCCAAACCAGCAGATCAACGCAATGCTCTTTTGAGAACATTGGCGACTGAACTGCTTCGCCACGATGAAATCATCACCACGCTGGCCAAAGCGAAAGCTCTGCGCCCGCATGTGGAGCAGCTGATCACCAAAGGCAAACATGCTCACATCGCTAACTATAGCGATTTGCATGACAAAGCCAAAAAAGGTGATGCCGCAGCCGCTAAAGAAGTTGCACGCTCCGTGCATCTTCGTCGGCAGCTTCGGGCAAAACTCTATGACCGCGACGTGGTCAAAAGAGTAGTTGATGAAGTGGCTCCTCGCTATATGGACAGACCAGGCGGCTACTGCCGAATCATCAAATATAGAAATCAAACCGGTGACAATACACCGCTTGCGATTATCCAACTACTCTAATCGTCTCAACACGAGCGTTTAGATCTGGTTGATTGAATCTCGAGGGCACCAGCTATAGTGGCTGGTGCTTTCTGTTGTCAGCTCATAGATAGTGACATCAATTGGACCGCAATTCGAATCGTCTATTAAGCGAACTAGTTTCGCTGGTTCAACTCACAACTTTCTCACGACTTCCTGAGAAGCTGGTTGCGTGAACAAAACGCGGCTACTGGGAGGCTAACGTTGTTATGGAACTACCACAATACAGCGATAACACTGGCAAAAACAAAACATCAGCACTGGCGATAGAGACTCCGCCTCCAGCACCAACAGCGTTCGATTCCAGCATTCAACAAAGCGCACCAACCACTGCCCAGCCTCCTGCCACGGAGAGCTTCGCCAGCTCCTGGAGCCAGAAGGCTCAAACCTATCTGACTGAAGGCGAGTTTCCAGCATCGGTTCAGGAGAATGACGCTCGCTCGCCAAAGGATCGGGCCCGAAATTTCGGACTTCGAAATTTTGCTTCCATGGACTGGGATAAGGATGGAAGGTTGGAACCGGTAAATATTCAACTGAGCAACTTCGTAGACGGTAAGTCGGACATGCTTGGTGCGCATGTAATGCTGGAAAATTTCCAGGTAATCGACACCTCGAAGGACGGCTTTGTAGACAAAGAAGAGTTGGTGGCAACCGCCAGCGAAAAAGTGGTATTTCCAAACCTGCCCAATCACGAAATACTCGATACCAAACCGATTGACCCCGCAGCCCAGGCGAAAACTAACGCCGTAATTTCAAAACGATTAGACCTGCATCCGCATGAATCGCCGAACAATTTTCTCGACTCGTCAATAGAAGCTTTGTCCAGCGCAATCGTGAAAGGTGACATTGAAAACGTCGATGCTATGGTGAAAACGTTTTCCGCCAATCCGACTGAATTCAGAAAAATTGCAGGCGGCGTCAGTGAGGCGCTCAAAGGCTCGGACAGCGAGATCCGGCTAAGCGGCGGATACTTCTCGGTTTCCAATCCAGAGAACGAAGTGATCTTTTCAAAATCAGACAAACCGTTTAGCAAGAGCTTTCACATCTCGCCCGAAGACGCAATGAAACAGATTGGCAGGTCCACAGCGAACGGCGACAGAGGCATTCAAGATTGGCATCAGAAGATGGATCAATCACAAATCGAAGAAACAAACGACGCAAAACTTTTAGATGGACTCGAATCAAAACTGACAACGGGTGATAAAGCCGTGGCCATGCGTCTCCTCGACAGAGCGCGTCACGGAGAATCAGAGTTCTTTCAGGAAATTTTGACAATACAAGTCTATCAAGATCCGCAGTCGGCATATCGACTAGGCAAAGCACTCAACGAAATCACGAAGGGTCAAGATATAGACTTCAACATGGTTTCAGTCAGTGATGAGTCGTTTATGCAAATCAGAAATGAAAAAGGCGACAAGGCGCTGACGATCGCACCAGCTCGAACCAAGCGTTATCCGCACGGAATCATCGGCGCGGAGAACGTCAGACCAAGTCGCGATGGTTCCTCCTCTCGACAGATTATGAGTTGGGTAACCGAATCTATAGTTCACGGCCGAGATCGCTCTTTAAAAGAGAAGGGAGAGTAGATCGAGGCAACACGGTTTGCTGCTGAGCTCGTCCCTTAGTTGCAAACCACCGACCCAGGGCTGACCCGCACGTTTCTGACACAAACGTGCGGTTTATGCCATGCAGAGTTTTGAATCCTCGCGCTGCTCTTCCTGATTAACAGTTCGTTTTTTTATGCGAGGCAAAACCGGCAGAGCGATAAGAAACGAGATGTAGTTCTTGCCAGGCGCAATCAGGCTGTCGATAATGACTTAGCCTCTTGAGCTCTAACGTGACTCGTCTTGCCTTCCTAGTCGAATATAGCGGAAAGAAACTCCACGGCTCGCAATATCAGTTGGGAGTCAGAACCGTGCAGGCTGAGTTGGAATCGGCCTTTAGAACCCTGGCGCGGCAAGAATTACGCGTCCACCTTAGTGGAAGAACAGACGCCGGCGTTCACGCCAGTGGTCAAGTAGGACATGTAGACTGGCCGCATGCGCTCGACAACTTCGATTCCTGGAGAATGGCATGGGCACTAAACGGCATCTTGAAAAACGACATAGCAATTGTCGACATACAAGAAGTAGATGAAACCTTTCACGCTCGTTACCGAGCAATCAGTCGGCAGTATGTGTATCGAATTTTGAACCGCCAGCAACGATCAGTTTTATTAAAAGATACTCACTACCTCGTGCCCTACCCATTGAACGTGGAAGCCATGCAGGATGGGGCTTCACGGCTTTTAGGGCGACATGATTTTTCCTCATTTCGGTCCACTGGAACCGATAAGTCGAGTCCACTATGCCTGGTTACACGCTCAGAAGTATTGCGATTCGGTGACGGACGCCTAGAATTCTGGATTGCTGCAGATCACTTCGTGTACAATATGGTGCGCATAATTGCCGGAACCCTGACAGAGATTGGGCTCGGCAAAAGGACGCCGGACAGCGTCGAGAACGCGCTTGCAAAGAGCGATCGTGATTTGTCCGGACCGACCGCGCCCCCGTGGGGACTGACCTTGCATTCGGTTAGTTACCCGGAGCAATACAATTTATTTGAACGTGACCCTTCGCAAAGAAGGCTTAAGGAGTTCTCCAGTGAAGACCTATAGCGCCAAAGAAACAGAGATTGATAAGACCTGGCACATCATCGATGCCGATGGACAGGTACTGGGACGTCTCGCAGTCGAGGTCGCCAACATTTTGCGCGGCAAGCACAAACCGGAATTTACCCCTCACGTAGACACTGGCGATTTCGTCGTCATCGTCAACGCCGAGAAGGTCAAAGTAACCGGCAGAAAAGAGATTCAGAAGGTCTATTACAGACACTCCGGCCACCCACAAGGTTTCAAACAAGAAACTCTGGGCTCTCTTCGCAACCGTCGCCCAACCGAAATTATCGAGCGCGCCGTCAAAGGCATGCTCCCTCACACCACGCTCGGTCGCGAGCAATTCACCAAACTCAAAGTTTATGCCGGTGCCGAGCATCCGCATGAAGCTCAGCAACCGAAGGTTCTTACCCTCGGCCGTAAGTAAACCGATAAAGAACCAAATCAGTAAAACTCGGAGTAAAGGAAGTTAAATAGAATGACCAGCGTTATTCAATACTATGGAACCGGACGCAGAAAATGCGCAACCGCACGGGTTCGCTTGGTTCCAGGAACCGGCGTAGTCAAAATCAACGATCGCACCATGGAAGACTACATCGGTGGTCGCCACGGTCTCGAGCGCATGATCATGCAACCATTCAAAGCTGCTGATGCGATCGGACGTTTCGACGTCCTGGTCACCGTCTGTGGTGGCGGTATCGTCGGTCAACTCGGTGCCATCAGACATGGTATCGCCCGCGCCCTCGGTGAGGCTGCTCCTCAAAACCGTCCGACCTTGAGAACGGATGGCTTCCTCACCCGCGATTCGCGTGTGAAAGAGCGTAAAAAATATGGTCGCAAGAAAGCACGTAAGCGTTTCCAATTCTCGAAACGTTAATTGCTGGCTGCCGAACTTGGCAGCGGAACGATGCAAAAATATTGGAGAGGACATGCAGATGTCCTCTTCGTTTTTTCTACCGATGTTTATAGCTTACGGAAATCCGGGAAACGGAAACGCCCGGCGCTCAAATAGCGACCGCCTTTTCTTGCAGCGAAGTTTCGCTAATTACTCGGCAGACTCAGCAGCGTCGCTGTCGTCAGCGCGAGTAATCACACCTTTGGCGCGATATGGATTTTGAAAACGCACTAACGCGAAAATCGCAGTAACGGCAAGCAGCCCTGTTATCGCGATAAAGACCCAACCGAATGGTTCGTTATTGTAGAGAAGAAAAGTGCCAGCCGAAAAAATCACACAGGAGAGGAACAACGAAAGCGGGATGTACAGTGCCTTAATAGACTGCATCAACTCTGCCTTCTCAACTCGTTCTCTTTCAGTTAGTGCGTTTTTCATAACAAGCCGCCGCGTGGTGTATATATCCCATGACCTCGGAAGCACATATTAGCATCGCGCACGCCTGATTGGCTGCGGATCTCTTAATTTCTGAGTTTTCTTGACTTAATGATAAACTTGCTTCATCGTAACGGCAGTACTGGACTGGAAAGAAGCAGATATAGCTTGGACATACAGGACTTGAGCAGTTCTAAAATCGAACCGACTTACGCTGCTGCCGAGCTGGCTCAGGTCTGCCCCGGCTGTGCCTCCGAAGTGAATTCTGAAGATCGATTCTGCCAGGAATGTGGCACCAGAATCGGCACCAACCGTCAAAAGCGCTCGAACATCCGAGACAAGTCCGAACGCGCCGTTGCTGAACCGGGCTCGGCTTCGGTGATCTGCATCAACTGCGGTACCACGAACAAGGCACTGTCGACGGTGTGTGGCGATTGCAAGATCCCGCTCATACCGACACAGAGAAGACGCGATGATAAGCTCGTTGGTGAGCAAACCGGTCTGAGGGGATCGCTGACCACTCGGTCGAATAGACCGTTTTCAAAAGCAGCGAAAAGCCCGAGCAAAACGGCGGCAGAATCGGTTTCGCTTCCAGACCATCCTTCGCCGGTTGTCTCTGAAACGACTTCCGATGTTGAAACTGCCGCCTCGAAATCCGTCCGGATAGATAGTCTCGAATCCCGGCTGCCAGAGGTTTCCAAACCGGAAACGTCCGCTCAAAAACGTGTGCGCGCCAAGCAGAGACTGCCTGGTTTCATCTCACCAATATTCAAAAAAACAAACTTGAGCGATGACACCACTCCGGAAGGGGCGGCGCTAGATTTTCTGTTCGCCGACGCGAACCCCGGCGGACAAGTGCATTTAAACCCGTTCGAAAGATTGATCTCGGAAACGAGAAGTATGGGTGGGGCGTTTTCGATAAGCACCGTGATCTATACCGTCGAAAGTTTCTTCGACAGAATTCCACTACCACTGCTTTTTCTCGCTCTCAGTTTCGTCATCATTTGCGTGACCGCGAATGCCACGACTCAATGGAACCGTTATGAGCAGCGGCTGCGCGCGATGGATCGAATCGCGGCGAATTGCGAAGAAGAGATGCGATCGTTTCAGCTCGATAAAGTAATCGCGAAATTACAGGATTTAGAAAAAACGGAAAAAGGCGATTTGCCACCACGAGCCCGTGCTGTTTTAGATCAAAGCCTCTGGCTGCGCTCCTATTCTTACGCAAAACAGCACGAGTATGCCAAGGCAATCGCCGATCTGTCGTTTGTCACCTCGGCATTCGCCTCATTCGAGGACGTCACCGAGCGACTGGTGGAGTACAAGAAACTACTGGCCCGCCATCCCGAGTTTGCCGGGGCAAAAGTGGCGAGCGCAAAAACCGCGGTTTTGAAATCGCAGAACGCAAGAAACATAACCGCCCCAGACAGTGCAATCGCATCGAGAAAGCAAATGGACAGCCGCTCAAAAGCAGGCGAAGCTCCACGTCAATCGACTAACGCGCCAATCCGCAAAACGACGACGACTATGCAGGATACCGATAACGAGAAGGTTCCGACAACAGCAACGCCGACCGCGAAAAATACAGGGCGAAAAGACACTGACAAGCGTCCGGTAAAATCTCAAGCCGCGCACTTAGACCGTGACATGAAACGCTATAGCAATTTGTTGGTCGAATATTTCAGCAAAGCCGAGAGCGGCGATTCGGTAGCGGAGCCGCCTTCGTATGAGGAATGGACGAGCAGCGGAAAACATGATTTCTAATCCAATAAATCTTCACTACGTCCTCACTCTCAATTTGCCATAATTCACTGAATCAGGCAGGGTCGGGGACATGTCAGCAGACAGAAAAATTCAGAAGTTCTATAAGAAGAAAGCGGCCGAACGTCGGGCGGCTGAAGAGCGTAGCGGTGAGCCAGAGGTCGGAACGCTAAAGCTCGAGGCGGTCAACTGGCACAAGGGCGTAAAGATTCTGGCAATCGTCCTGGTCTGCGTCCTGGGGTCCTACCTTGTCACGCTGTGGGGTGGCTACGTCTACTGCGACACCTTCAACCTGATGCCGTTGAGAACAGTGACGAAAGAATGGGGGTCGTCATTTCTCTACATGCTCTCAGAGGCATTCGTAAGCCCGCTGGCCCAACCCCTGGTCAAAGCGACGTATGCCACAGACATCGCCTTTGGAACCATCAGTTCGCCAGCCGTTTTCCACGGCGACAATTTGTGTTTGCATATAGCCAACTGCATTGTCGCTTTCGTTCTGACTTTTAAACTTGCCGCGCTCCACAATCAACGTAAGAAAAAACTCGACATAGATCCGTATGTCGTGGCTGCCGGAGCTTCCATTCTCTTTGCCTGTCACCCTCTCACATCAGAAGCGGTGGCGTACATCTCGGCGCGGTCGGCGCTATTGGTGTCGCTCAACTATGTACTCGCTCTTCTCTGTTTCCTCCGCGCATTTTTGAGCAAACAGATCAAAGACGGTCTAATCGGATACTCCGGGTGTTTCCTCTTCATCATGTTTGCGATCTGGAGCGGTCCTCAAGCGCTGACGATCGGCACAGCAATGCTGGTGCTCGCTCTCATGCTAAAACCAGAAGAGGAAACCTGGGAGCGCTGGCTAAAGGCTCGGCCGCTCGAGCTATTCGCAATTACCCTGATAGCACTGGTAGTACCATTTATTTTACTTTTGAAATATAAAGCGCCAATCGGAAACGGTTTCGGTCTGGAAGCGCTCCCGCCAATCGAGTACATCGCCACCCAGTGCAAAACACTAGCCTCCTATTACATTAGAGTGATCGTCCTGCCGTTTGGACTCTCACTGGATCCGCCAATGACTGTGGCGAAGAGCTTCGCGGATCCATTAGCCCTCATCGGAGCCTGCATCCCGGTCGCGCTCTGCAGTATATCGTGGAAGTTCAGAGCATCGATATTGGTGTCGTTTCCAATATTGCTTTTCGTGCTAGCGCTGCTTCCAGACTTCATTTTGCCGCAGCCGGAGCTAATGTCCGATCGAAGGATGTACCTGCCGCTGCTCGCCTTATGTATTCCAGCTGGAGCCTTAATTGCCAGATGCAGCGAAAAGCGTTTCACAGCGACGCTCTCTGTTGTACTAGTTATTGTCGGCACGTTCATCGGACTGACAAACTGGCGCAACGTCGCGTGGAAGTCAGATTCGGCGTTATGGGACGGTGCCTACAATCTCAATAAGAGCAGCGAACGCAGCGTTGTAATGCGTGCCTGGGCCCTCTCGAAGAAAGACGCTCTGGAAGCTGGGAAGATGGCGTTGGCAGAAATCAAAAAATACCCGAATTCGGCGATACTAAATGTGGTGATTGGCAAACTGCGCAGCGTCGAAAAGAAATGGAAGTTAGCCAATCAGTCCTATCGAAAAGCTTTGGAATTGGCGGAGAAACAGAATCTCTCACAAGAATTGGTCTGGGACATTCATTATGGCATCGCCTACTCGTCGATGAAGATTGACGACATAAAAACTGCCAACGAGTTTGCCGACAAAGCCTTGCTGCTGCAACCAAACAACGCCACTCTGCACCTGATCAAAGGAGAGTACTATCTATCCCAGGATCAACCGCAATCAGCTGTTTCTGAGCTCAACAAAGCCCACACCATGGACCGCTATAACCCCGAGATTTTGGAACCCCTGACGATCGCCTTGATTGGCTGCGGAACTCCGCAAATGCAAGATATGGGCTATCAAGCCGCCTTCCTCACAGCTAAGGTTGGCAACGATCCGCGCTACGAATTGTTGAAAGCGTATGGAGCTTTAGAAACTGGACGTGTACACGAAGCAATGATGTACATGGACCAGTACAAACAACAAAATCCGCCAACCCCGGAGATGTATTACATTCTCTATGGAATTTTGAAACGTCTCGGAGCACCGGAAGCGGATCAATCCCTCAAGCTAGCACTGCAAGCCGATCCTGATGTCAAAAAACGGATGCGACTGTATTTGAACAGACCGGTTATTTTACCGAAGGAAGCACCAAAAGAGCTGGTCGAACGTTTCCGAAAAATGGAAGCAGAAGCAATGAAGAATGCCGATGGCAAAGGGAATCCAGCGCGCCTGGAACTGCCGACTAAGCCGGTCAAACCAATTCTCGGAGACCTGACGGTTACACCGCAAGTGAAACAACCAGCGCTTAAGCAGGGACTGCCAGCGCCGTTTCAACGCCCATAAACTCCATCGACAAGATTAGATATCAATGTCTCGATGGGTGAACTCGCGCGCGGATTCACCAGTGTAATCTGAGACCAGGTGACCTTTGCCGACCAGTTTATATTTATACGTGACCAAACCGTTCAGTCCAACCGGACCACGCGGATGAAGTTTATTAGTGCTGATGCCAACCTCGGCGCCGAAGCCATATCTGAAGCCGTCCGAGAATCTCGTGGAAGCGTTCCAGAAAACGCCGGCAGAATTAACGCCCTTGAAGAATCTCTCGTAGACATCGGCATCTTCGGTGACGATTGTTTCAGTATGGTTAGAACCAAACTGATTGATATGGTCGATCGCTTCTTCCAGTGAGTCAACAACTTTAATCGCCACAACAAGATCACTATACTCTGCAGTCCAATCATCATGATGGGCGCGACTGAGAATTGCTGATTGCCCGGAGTCGCCTGCGGCATTGATTTCTTCGGGCATGTCGGGAGCCGTTGATATAATGTCGAAAGCACGATTGTCAGCGCGAACTTGGACACGATTCTCGAAAAGCAATCTCGCTACTCCTGGAAGAATAGCACCAGCAACGGTGGCATGCACGAGAATCGTCTCAACAGCGTTGCAGGCGGCCGGATACTGAGCCTTCGAGTCCAGAGCAAGACGTGCAGCCATCTCTGCATCGGCATCAGTGTGCACGTACAGGTGGCAGACACCTTCGGCATGGCCGAGCACAGGAATTCTCGTATTATCTTGAATATATCGGACCAGTGCACCTGAACCTCTGGGGATAATCAGATCAACCAGTCCATCAGCCTTGAGAATCGCTTCAATTTGTTCGCGACTCTCTAGGAGTATCAAAGTTTGCGATGGCAAACCTTTGGCACCGAGCGCAGCTTGAAGGCATTCAAACAGTACAGTGAGCGTGTAACGAGCTTCTTTCCCGCCTTTGAGAACGGCGACATTGGCAGAGCGAATAGCAAGCGATGCAATCTGTGGCAGAACGTCTGGTCTTGATTCGAAAATTACCGCAATCACGCCGATTGGAGCGGTCACCTGATAAAGTTTCAAACCTTCATCAAGCTCTCGAGCCAAATTGATTGAACCCACAGGATCAGGCAGCGACGCCACTTGCCGAACGCCGGTCACCACGCTCTTGAGCTTATGCTCATCCAGTTTTAAGCGGTCCAACATGCTCTGAGAGATTTCACCGTCTTCGAGCATTTTCTCAGCACGCTTCAAATCGTGTTTATTTGCAGACAAAATCTCTTCAGCTCGACGTTCGATGTTAGTCGCCATCGCTTCGATGACGGACTGCCGATCTGCTGCACTCAGACTGGTCAGTACAGTCGACGCTTTTTTCGCAGCGAGCAAGACTTCAGTTAACGGTGGTTCAGCAGTGGCAGTCATAGTCTCCTAATCTTTCTCTAGAAACGCTATGTTATCTCTTGTGATGATGGCATCGTAATTTCGATTTTCAACAACCAAATCGATTTCAGCCGATCTCTTTCCGGACAACAGACGAGTTTCGTCACTGTTGTAATTTACTATCCCGCGGGCGAATTCGTGTCCGGTATGGTCGACGATGCTGACGACATCGCCACGTTTAAACACTCCATTGACGTCGGTCACGCCGGCGCCGAGCAAGCTGGCTTTCCGCTTCAATAGTGCATCAGAACAACCTTCATTGACTACGATAGACGCATTGACCGTTGTCGCGTAAGCGATCCATCGAAGTTTTCCGCCCATCGCTTTCTTCGGCATGAAAAGCGTTCCTAACTCTTCGCCACCAAAAACTCGGCCAATTACGTTTTGCAACTTGCCACCAGCAATGATGCACGCACATCCGGCTTGAGTGGAAACACGGGCGGCCTCTAGTTTCGTCTTAATCCCACCACGTCCGGCAGTTGCAGCAGTTTTCGCCTCACCACTATCGGGTTTCTTTTTCTTCTGACTTTCGTTAGTTTCGCTTTCTGTATCATGCGATTCTTCTTGACCGTTGACTTCACCGTCTTTCGATTCATCGCCTATCAAGTCAGCCATATCGATCACCAGAGGGACCAATTTAGCATTGGCATTAGTCTTCGGATCGGCTGTATATAAGCCTTCTACATCAGTCAAGATCATCAAAATATCGGCGTCCATTTTGCTTGCCACTAGAGCCGACAGTTTATCGTTGTCGCCGAAATTTACCTTTCGCGGTTGGTTAGCGGTTACTTCCAACTCTACAGTAGAAACAGTGTCGTTCTCATTGATGATCGGCAAAACCTTCAGGCTGAGCAGTTCTGCAATCGTGCTACGCAAGTTTAAATAACGTTTGCGATTACTGAAATCGTCTTCGGTGAGTAAAACTTGCGCCGTCGTGATTCCAAGTTTCTCAAAGGCGTCGGCGTACATAGACATCAATAGTCCCTGGCCGACGGCAGCACATGCTTGTTTCAGCGGAAGCTCCTTGGGACGCTTTTCCAAATTCAAGCGTTTCACACCCAGTCCGATCGCACCGGAAGTAACGAGCAAAACTTCCTTCCCACCTTTTATAAGATCGGCGATTCCTTCGATAAACGAATAGAATCGGCTGAGAGCGACGCCGCCTTCGTCCCGCATGAGAACAGCGGTACCCAATTTAACAACCACGCGTTTAGAGTCCTTGAGAACCTTTTGTCGCTCTTGTCGTTCTTTGGTATCGCTTTCCATGGAGATCCTATCTTTCCTTTTTAAGCGCCGCCTTCAACTCTTCAACACCGGTGATTGGCTGCTTGCAGGTAAAATTTTCACAAATGTAGACTGTTGGTTGCCCATCAACCGGCAAACGATCTTTAGTTAATGGGCTGTTCAGTGACGAAATCGTTTTACTATCTGCAACAAGGACAACTTTGTCAGGGTCATAGGTTTCATTAATTGCGAAGAGCAAATCCTGGTGTTTCTGATCGCCCGGTTCGTGAACGAGAACGATCTCTTTAATTGGGTGCAAGCTAAAATCGAGAGCGCAAAGGCTGTTAGCGAACTCGCTTGGGGCCTTCATCAGGTAGTCGCCATAGAGGCGCAAAATAGTTTTTGCAGATTTACCAAACGACTCCTGCCCGGTCAATTTTTCCAAACGCAAAAGGTTCATCAAAGCGACCGAAGCGCCCGAAGGAACTGAGCCATCGAAGTGATTTTTGGGTCTGACAATCAGCTCTTCATGCGAATCGCTAGTGTAATAGAGACCTCCGTTATCCGCATCCCAGAAGTGAGCGAGCATATGCTCGGTGAGAGAAACGGCAGTATTGAACCAGCGAGTATCGGAATCAACACCGGCTAAATCGAGCAATGCCTGAGCGAAATACGAATAATCGTCCAGATAGCCGTCCAGTTTAGCCTTGCCCTGCCCCCAGGTGCGAAGCAGCTTTCCATCGACCATCAGATTTTCAAAAATGAAATTGGCAGCAGTTCGAGCTTCGTCGAGATATTCCTTTTTCTTCGTTACTCGATAGCCATCGACATATGCCGAAATCATCAGACTATTCCAACTTGTTAAAACCTTCTCGTCGCGCCCCGGACGGATACGCTCTGAGCGCTTCTCCAAAAGCTTCAGCTTCAGCGGCACGAGCCGCTCAGCCAGCTCAGCATAGGAACATTGATTCTCTTTGGCAATTTCTTCCGGGGTGATCTTGAAATTTATTGCGCTCGTACCGTGTTCGAAATTTCCGGTTTGAGTAATGTTATAGACATTGAGAAGCCAGTCTGCATCTTGATCTCCGACCACTTCTCTGACTTGATCGGGAGTCCAGACATAAAACTTGCCTTCTTCACCTTCGGAATCAGCGTCGAGACTGGAATAAAAAGCACCATCCTCGGTGCGCAACTCATTGGCAGCGAACTGCAGAATTCCCTCGGCCACATCCTTAAAATATTCACGCCCTGTGAGCAGATATGCGTCAAAGTAGGTGGAACACAACAAAGCATTGTCGTACAACATTTTTTCAAAGTGCGGAATCAACCACTGCCGGTCGACTGAGTAACGAGCAAATCCACCAGCGAGATGATCGTGAATGCCGCCCATAGCCATGCGTTCCAGCGTCGTTACCACCATCTGCTTGCATTCCAAACGATCGCTTGCTTTCGTTTCAGAGCTACGAATGGCATACCGCATTGCCAACATCAGGCTGAAGGTATGTGGAAACTTAGGAGCCCCGCCAAAACCTCCCCACTTCGAATCAAAGCGTGACATCAGCCGTCCGATGGCACCGGCAATGGTATCCATCCGAAGAATAACGTCGGCTTCCTCAGTGTCGGAAGTTTCCGATCCGATTCCAATCTCCAACTTTTTCAAGTGGTCGGTGATATCGTCCGAACTCTCTAAAACTTCATCCCGACGGTCTTTCCATGCGGTTTGAATACCAAGCAATACGCGCTGAAATGAAGGCATTCCATGTTTGTCAACCGGCGGGAAATAGGTACCGGCGAAAAACGGCTTCAAATCAGGAGTGAGGAAAACCGTCATCGGCCAACCGCCATGACCGGTCATAAGTTGAACTGCTTTCATATAGATCTCGTCGATGTCGGTTCTTTCCTCGCGATCGACTTTGATGTTTATAAAATGCGTGTTCATCATCGCTGCTGTGTCTTCGTTCTCGAACGACTCGTGCTCCATGACGTGACACCAGTGGCAGGCAGCGTAACCGACCGATAGAAGTATCGGTTTTTCTTCTTTCTTCGCGCGCTCGAGCGCCTCAGGTCCCCAGGGATACCAATCGACCGGATTGTGAGCATGCTGCAAAAGATAAGTGCTGGTTTCGTGGATCAACCTGTTCGGCGTACCGCGTTTAGTTTCCGTACCGGTCCCTGCCATCTTAAGTCTCCTCGTTCGCTGTAATCGCTTCCAGCAAGCCATCATATAGATGAACGTTTGCAGCCAGCGTCTGGTTAAATCCGTACTCTACCGAAGCGGCAGCATTGTAATTTTCAATAAAATGTTCAGCGAGCGCGAGCGCTTCGTCGCCATGATCGCATTCGACGTTGACGTGATCGAACCAGGGATGGTAGTCCAATTCAAACTTTCGAAAAGCGACTTGCATGGATTTAAATTCTTCGAGCGCCATCAGTTCTGTCGCGGTCACGGCACCAGCAGTGATGGCAGGTCCGTACATTCCCGGAGGAACCTCGGAAGTCTCGCTCTGAGGATGATAAAAATCAACGACTTGCCGGATGTAAGTCTTCACGCCCTTTCTCACAGTCGCGTCAGATGAATCGTCCAGATCGCCGAGTTTTTTCACGCGTGTAATAACATCACGCAACTGCCCCTGGTGGCAGGCGGAATAATCGCCATTGCCGTATTCGTTTCTGACATTCTCGAGAATGAATCCAACAGCCGCTTCCGGCATATAGGCCGCGGCTTTGAGCAACAGTCTGCGCAACAAACCGGCATGCGCGTCATAGTTCCACAACAACGCCACAGCCTGAGTAGCCGAGAGGGGCTTCTGATCGGCATTGTTTAAACGCAAGAAAAGATCATGGCTCGCGCACGGATGCGAGAATGCCAGGTTTTTCAAATAACCAGCGCCCTTATCAGTTACTTTGTTTAGCAGCATCCTTGGCTTTTACCGACAGGCTCCGGCTGTTGAGCTTTAGCCGATTTACCATCGCTCTCTTCTTTGGCGGCTTCCGCGGAGGTATCCATTTCTTTTTTGGTTGGCTGATGAGCGTTTTCCTCGAGCTCATTCTCTTCTTGTTCGAGCAACCACTGGGCTTCCAGGGCGGCGCGGCAGCCAGATCCGGCGGCGGTGACCGCCTGGCGATAGGTATGGTCGATACAATCACCGGAAGCGAACACGCCTTTGATTTTGGTTAAGACACTGCCTTCGTACTTGGTGACGATGTATCCGGACTCGTTCAAATCAAGTTTGTCTTTGAACAAATCGGTACTTGGCTGGTGACCGATTGCGATGAAGACGCCGTCGGCATCATGCTGGCTCACTTCACCAGTTTTGATGTTTTTCACTCGAATATAGGTCACTTCTCCAGCCGCAACATCGCCTATGTCTTCAACTGTGCAATTGAGCAAATAATCAATTTTCTCGTTGCGTCTCATGCGATCGACCATGATGGCCGATGCGCGGAAAGTCTCGCGTCTGTGGACGAGGGTGACTTTGGAGGCGAAGCGCGTCAGGAACATGGCTTCTTCGATAGCAGTGTCACCACCACCAACGACGAATACCCGTTTATCTCTGAAGAAGAAACCGTCGCAGGTGGCGCAGGCGGAGACGCCGTGACCCATCAGTTTGCTCTCAGATTCCAGACCCAACAGCTTGGCCGAGGCGCCAGTGGCGATAATCAGCGTCTGGGCGCGCACTTCTTGTTCGCTCGTTTTGACAACAAATGGACGCTGCGTCAGGTCGACGAATTCGGCGTTGTCGTAGATGAATTCTGTGCCGAACCGCTCGGCTTGCTTGTGCATCCTTGTCATCAAATCAGGACCGAGGATACCGTCCGGAAATCCTGGATAGTTTTCGACGTCAGTCGTGATTGTGAGCTGTCCGCCGGTTTGCAAGCCTTCGATGACGAGCGGCGCCAGATTGGCGCGAGCCGCATAGATAGCTGCGGTCAGACCAGCTGCACCGGAACCTAGGATTAGGACTTTAACTTCTTTGGGCATGAACACTAACCCCGACTGCGTGATGGTCGTTGCGACAGATGACAAGTGAGCAAGCACTCTCTTAGACTTCCATTTTAACGGAGAGACTGTGTTAGTGCGGGACATTCAAGATAACTTATCAATTTAGATCAGACGCGCATAATAACGCCGCTAATCGTTGGAAATCGTCTCTGCTGGGCGCAATCCGAACGGCAAAGTCAGTTTGATCTGATCCAGGCTGGAAATTAGCTCCTGCTGCTTGCCAACTATGCTCTCCATAGTTCTGCCGATTATTGGCTCATCTTCAGCCTCGAGCAAAATTCGCACACGTTCCAAATCATTAATCTGTCCGAGTAATTGTTGAGCCTCAACAAGAGGATCAGAAGAATATCCAAAAAACTCAACCAGGATATATCGCCATGCCTTAATGCTCAGACGTAAGGCGTGCAACTCCTCCAGAGTACTGGCTTGTAACGCCAGGTCACGGGTCCGCACCTCAGTTTCAATCAAATAGGTCTCAATCGCATCGCGAGGTCGCAGGTGATAACGCCCACCCTGCGAATGTTTACGCTTCAGTTTCTCGCTTCGTTTCTTCAAATACTTACTGAGTTTCATGATCAAACGCGGCAGATTCAGCCTTTCAATGCCCGCCGACGTTTCTTCCTCAACCCGATTTCGCTCATGCTGCCACTTTGCCAGAACTCTTTCCGAAACGCCGAATTCCTGGCCGGTATGAAGATTGACGTCCCAATCGCGCACCGCGCCGAGCAGCTTATAAGCTCTCTTCAGGTCGCTGCCAATCTGCTTCTTGAACGATTTCGACTCAAAACCTTCATGAGACAGAATGTTCCAAACCGAGTACCAGCGCCGAAACGCCACCCGCAGTTCGTGAACGCGCTTGCCGCCCTTGGCTCTATTCTTCTTCTTGTGTTTCTTGCAACATTTCCAGAGGCGATTCAAGGCATCGTTGCCAACGTTAATCTGAAAATCAAGAAAGGTCATTTCTTGAAACGCCGGTCGCACTTCAACTTGCGACCGTGCTTTTGATTTTTTCGATTTGCGTTCTTCTGCCATCTAGTGAACAAGTATATATAGTTAGCCGAACAAGTCTGAAATAATTTCGCGCGAACGCTTCATAACCAACTCACCGCCACCGCGAGCGTACACGGCCCGCGCCCGCTCAATCACTGAAGGCATGGTCACCTTTACATGTTCGGGCAACTGATAAGGATGGCGACAATAGTCGACAAGCGCTTTGCAAGTCTTGTCCCAGGTGAATTCATTAGATAGCTGCTTGGAGGCATCGGCACATTTCCGGCGAAACTCCCGATCCGCTGCCAGACGAGCAATAGCCTCACACCATGCGTTCACATCTTTGTATGGAAGCGCCAGACCAGCCTCTTTGCGGTCGATCAGCTCAGACAACGGATCGCCACCAGTGCTCAGAACCGGCAAACCGCACCAGAGATAGTCGAGTATGCGGGTGCGAAACGAATAACGCGTTTCCGGCAAATCAAAATGCGCGGAGACTGCAATGTCGGCATCAAGTAAGTAATTAACGCGTTTTTCATAAGGAATCCATCCTTCTTTGAAAAACACATGCTTTCCTGTCAATCCGAGCCTCTCCGATAACTCAATGGCATCCTTGGTCATCTTCATCATCGGCACTTTCGGATTGGGCGATTTCAAGCCCATAAATACAAGACGCAGATTGGGCACCGTTTCGCGAGCCTTACCGACAGCTGAGATCACAGTTAATGGATCAAACCAATCCCAGATGCCACCACCCCAGAGCAGAACCAGATCATCTTTGCCGATGCCCGCGATCTCATCACGAAGACCCGGACCGTTACGCTCCGGGGCTCTGGTTTCGCGACCAAAGGGCACCACATCGATTAGTTTACGAAGCGACGGATCAAATTCATAAAGTGCCGGCATCAGCCGCCCCAGCGAGCAGAAGCGCCCGAGCCAGTAGTCTCGTTGCGTTTCGGAGGCGCATATCGCAAAGTCGCATTTGAGCATATGTTTCTCAAGAACCTGGTGCATCAAGCGATAACTGGCATCCCCCGCCACCTTTTCGTGTTTGTACTGAACCAGTACAGAAAAGAGATAAGGATCGTAAAGATCGACAACAAGAGATTTTCTAAGCTCTGAAAGTTTCGGAAACGGTCTGAGCACGTTGGATTGAATAATTAAAACGTCGTGTGCAAGCGCCTCTTCATACATCAAGTGACGATTGGCACCGGTCACTATCTTGACGCCTTCAATCGGCGGCAACTGATCTTCAATCGGTTGCGGAACCGGCGACGCCACAGTCACGACAAATTCTTTAGCCAGCTGCTTGGCCATCTCGACGGCTCGAATGGCTGGTCCTGCCATCGAACGCGAAATCGGCTCGAGCGTGACGAGCATGACTTTGCGTTGATTATTTTGCTGTGAAGGGAAACTCATAATCCGACTGGCGCTCGTTCTATTCGTAGACCGCGGTGGCGAGCGACAATTATATCTCGCTCAGGAAGCAGTTCATCTGAGAAGAATCTTTTACCGTACAATAGACAGCAAAATTCAAAGTGTGTACTAAATGACTGACGACAACATGTGTCCGAAATCATAACTGCGAAAAAAAAGAGCTTGCAGCAATCTGCAATCAAACTGGTGGCAACGCCTAAACCGCACGAATCGCGATCTCAACTGAGTACAACGTGACTTCAGACAAACTTATCAGTATCGTCATACCGAATTGGAACGGCAAGCATTTTCTTGCTGATTGCCTCGATTCAATCAGGAAACAAACTCACAAATCAATCGAAACGATAATCATCGACAATGGCTCGCACGACGGCTCTGTGGAGTTTTTGAAAACTAACTATCCGGAAGTGAAATTGATCACTTACGAAGTAAATACAGGTTTCGCACCGGCGGTAAATGCCGGTATCAAAGCTGCCACCGGACACTACATCGCGCTATTGAACAATGACACGATCATTGAACCGCTATGGGTTGAAGAATTAGTCAAAGGTCTGGACGAACACCCTGAAGTTGGCTCTGTAGGCTGCAAAATGCTTGCTTACGACGATCAGACAATTCTTGACGGCGTCGGCGACGGATATAGAAGAGGCGGTCTACCAGGAAGAATCGGGCACCGAGAGAAAGACGAAGGTCGCTTCGACAAACAGCGCTACATCCTCGGTGCATGCGGTGGTGCTGCGATGTACCGCAGAGAACTATTCGACAACGTCGGTTATTTCGACGATGATTATTTTGCCTATCTCGAAGACGTCGATCTAGGCTTGCGTGCACAGAGTGCCGGCTACAAGTGCCTTTACATCCCCACGGCAATTGTCTATCACCTTGGTTGTGGCACCACTGGCAGTGGCTATTCACCAATGGTGGTGAAACTGTCATCGCAGAATAATTTCAATACTATTGTCAAAAACATTCCGATGCCGCTGCTTCTGAAATTCCTTCCGCACATTTTGTATTGGCAAACGTTTTACTTGGCCGTTGTCACTATCCGTGGTGGTCAGCTGATACCATGGCTAATCGGCACCGGAAAGGCAATCGGCATGTTGCCGAAGATGTTGAAGAAACGTGCAGAGATCAATCGAAAAAGAAAGACTTCCCTAGAGTATTTCGAGTCCATAATCGTTGAATCGGAACGAGACCTGACCGAGGCAAGAGCACGACTATATGCGCAGGCGCGACTCGATAAGAAGGCTGCCAAGTTAAACGCGAGCTCGTCAAAAACCACGGTTTCTGCATCGCGGCAAGGCGAACCAATGGATTCCCAATCAAAAGTCCCTTCTCGCAAAACAGATAAAGTTTAAAACCGTGAGTCGTATCTAGAGGTTTCTTCTCGGTGAAGATATCAATCAATAAAGAGAGTTCAGTGCCCGTGCGGGACCAGCTTGTCGAACAAGTGTCATTGCAAATTGCCTCAGGCATGCTGACAGCCAGAGAAAAACTGCCCAGTATTCGTGCACTGGCAGCCCGTCTCGGCATTCATTACAGCACAGTGACCGCTGCATACAATCACCTCGCTGACGTTGGCTTGTTAGAAATCCGCCAGGGTAGCGGAGTTCGCGTTGCCAGCATCAGTTCCAGAGACAGCGAGCCCTCGTCTGAGAACAAGGATCTCGACGGCATGATCAACGATTTCCTGGCAAGAGCGTCCGAAAGCGGATTCGCGGCCTCTGATGTTCTCAAAGCCTTCGAAAAAATCAAAGACCGAAAACCGGTTAAACAAATTCTGGTAGTAGACAGAAACGAAGATTTTCATCCCGTTTTGCTCACCGAGTTGAAACCGCACTTCAAGGTGCCTATTGAAGTTTGCACGGTCCAGCAGATTCTCGAGAATCCGAAACTGATGGATGACTCGTTGATTCTCACCAGCCTCTACCATCTGTTCACTTTCCAGAACAAGGTAAAAGACAGAACCAGACTGGTTCCGTGTAACATCGAGCCGGCAAGAACAGAGATGGAAAAAATTGCCACGCTGCGTTCAGGCAGTTTGATCCTTCTAGTTTCAGTCAGTCCAACTCTCATGAAAATGGCTACAAAACTGGTTGCCGCTCATCGTGGAGAAGAAGTAGCCGTGCGAACGGTTTTGCTTTCCGACACCACCGAATTAAATTACATGGTTAATCACGCCGATCTAATTCTCTGCGATAGTCCTAGCGAAGAGACGCTTCGCAAGATCGCCGATCCGAAAAAACTGCTCGCGTTTAAGCTATACCCGCCGTCGACAATCGAGCTGATTCAAGATCGCCTGAAGAAATGGGGTTAGCGAGATGGAGCGCTATCGAGGCGTGACCCCGAGTCCTGGCAGATCTCGAAGTTTCAAATATCCATCTTCATATGTAGCACCATGAAACGGATCGTTCGCGAGAAGCATGGCACCGTCCAGGTCTAAGTAGTCCACAAGCGGCGCGAGATGAACGGCAGCAGTTATACCGATCGAAGATTCGATCATGCAGCCGAACATGATCTGCATGGAATGCGCACGGGCTGTATGAATCACGCGAATAGCTTCAAGCAAGCCACCAGTCTTCGCAAGTTTCACTACCACACCATCGACACAACCAGCCAGGCGAGCGACGTCGTAAGATTTGCAAACACTCTCGTCAGCAAAAATCGGCAACGGAGAGTTTTCTTTAACGAAACGGAAATCCTCTTTATGCGCATGTTTCGGAAGAGGCTGTTCGATGAACAGAACGTTCTGATCGGCGAGAAACTTTGCCATCTCTATTGCTTGCTTCGGTGTCCAGGCGCCATTGGCATCGACACTCAATGGTAAACCCGGCGCCACCTTGCGGATGGTGTGAATGATATCGCGGTCGTAGGCTGTGCCCTGCTTCACTTTGAGCATTTTGTAACCGGCGTCGACGGCTTCGTGCGTTTTCTTTTCAACCATTTCGAGATTGTCGATTCCAATTGTGAAATCGGTAATCGGCGCTTGCAGCCCGGAAAGACCAAGCATCGAAGTGGTGGGAACGCCAGCGATTTTTCCGGCAATATCATGCATCGCCATCTCAACTGCAGCTTTGGCAGAGTTGTTCATGGCGATGATCTTGTCCATTCGATTCGAAACTTCGGTAATTGCAAACGGATCGTCGCCCAGGATGCGAGCCTCGCGAATCGCGGTCAAAACGGCGTTGACCGTTTCCCTCGTTTCGTTGTGATACTTAGCCGGAGCAGCTTCACCGAAACCGGTGATGTCGCCATATTTCAAATTCACCAGAACGTTTTTCGAATCGACCGAAGTTCCGGACGAAATCCCGAACGGATGAGCAGTCACCAGATCAAGTGGCTCGAAAGTCAGTTCAATTGCAGTTTTCGTCATGGTCATGAACGCACTCCTATCTCTTGCCTTCAGTCGTTATCGGTTTCCACACCCGGAATCGAAACCTGGGAGCGCCGGCTTTCAGGCGGCTTTCTACCGCACTCTATTGGTTTCTATTTCACGTTGGCGGCAGCCGGCTTCCGAGCTTTGTAGACCACTTCCAGCGCGTCAAGCAAATTGTCGACGCCATATCGAACCGGATCAGTGGCAGGAAGACCGGTATGCTTCGCGCATTCGTCGACAAGCTTGCGAGCTTCGCTCTCTTCCAGTCCATATGTATTCATGCAAACGCCGACGATCTTGGCTGGTCGAATCATGCCGGCCACCTGTTCATACATGCGAATCAACTCGTTTAAATCAGGAATTGGAAATTCGCCTTCGTTATTGATCGAAGTCAGACGGGCTTTATGACAAAGAATCATGGCTTCCGGAGCGGTTCCGTGCATGAGAGACATGGTCACGCCGGAGTAACCAGGGTGATAAATGGAACCTTGCCCCTCGACGAACAGCATGTCCAGACCAGGCGCGGCCTCCAGTACGAGTTCTTCAATCGCACCGGCCATGAAGTCACCAATCACTCGATCGATAGCGATGCCGTTCCCGGCAATCATGATGCCGGTTTGACCGGTCGCCACAAAACCTGATTTATAGCCGCGTTTGGCGGCCAAACGATCCAATTCAATAGCCACGGTCATTTTGCCAACCGAACAATCAGAACCGACAGCGAGCACGGTGAGCGCATCAACCTTTCTTCCTCTGCCGTTGGCAATCGGCAGATTGTCAGGCGGTTTCCTCAAATCAATTAGCTTTCTGCCGTTTTTCTTAGCAACGGCAACAAACTCCTCGTCATTAATCAGGAAATCGTGAAGCCCGTTAATGACATCTATGCCTAGGTTCAAAGCTTTCAAAATATCTTCACGCCAAACCTCGGGCATCCGGCCACCGATAAAAGCGCAACCCAGAAGCATGGCATCGCCGCCCAGTTTGGCAGCTTCCTCGACGGTCGCGACGATTGGAATATTTTCACCCGCGCCGCAAACTTCCTTGGCTGTCTTGCCAGCTTGCTGACGGTCAACGACAGCAACGACCTGGCTGGGTCCGAAGCGAATAACGCCTTCGGCTGTCTTCGAGTGCCCCCCGCCAAATTCGTCTCTGGCATATAAAATCAGGCGTTTATCAGTATCGACTTGCATAATTTAATCAGTTTCCAGTTTTGTGAAGTGAGTCGAGGGACCGCGCACACGGTACGGTCTTGTAATTTGAAGATATGTGCAAATTTTCTTCTGAATTTCAGAAGCAGGGGACGGAACGTCTCCTGTGTCCTAGAATTATAAAGGTTACTCCCACGCACCTCGTTAAATTCAAAGCAGCGTCTTCTTGACGACCTTAAAGCGTTAAGATTTGAACGTGTGTCCGCGGACTTTTCGATTTTCCCGTGCACAATCAATTACGTGAGATTTCATTACGATCACCTGCAAATTGATTCCACGACGTGCAATTCAGGGTAAGTAAAATCCGGACCAGACAATTTTTTGACCACCTTACTACTAGTACGAAACCAGACCACACACTGACCACCGACTAAACTGAAGTACTAATCCAGGTAATTATGGGCGACGAGTCTGACAATAAAGAAGCAACGGGCGCTGAAGATTCCATTGATGGCGGTAAAAAACCAGCCAAGAGTGGGGGGGACAGAAGCGCGTCCGCCAAAGCGTTTTATCGAGCGATGTACGCGGGCGCTGAGCCCGATCCAGAGGATTTCGGAATGAGTGTTCGTGGTGATGAACAGAAAGGTCCCTGCCCAACGTGTTCACGTTTGCAGGCAGAGGTCGCTGAGCTTGAGAAAAGAACTCAAGAAGCCGAAAATCACTACAAACGGCTTTTAGCCGACTTCGAGAACTATAGAAAACGCATCGCTCGCGAGAAGGATGAATTCGCCGCCGTTGGTATGCAACGTGCAGTCGAAGCGATTCTCCCAGCGCTTGACGATATGGACATGGCTAAAACCAGGTTGAAACCTGACATGACGGCGGCAGCCATGATGGACAGTTTGACAATGGTTTATAACCGTTTCAATCGTTGTCTCGAGCAAATTGGAATTAAACAGCTTGAAGTGATAGGCGAGATGTTCGATCCGGTTTATCACGAACCGGTTCAACAGATCCCGACCAAAGCAGTGGCCGACGGTGCAGTCTATCAACAGCTCCGTCCAGGTTATATGTTCGGTGAAAAGGTTCTGCGACCTTCGTTGGTAAACGTTGCCACCGCCACCGGTGCTCCGGATGATGAGGAACCCCTGGTTCCAAGCAGTGCGGTCGCGACAACTGACGCTGCTGATGCGGTCCCTGATACTGCAGACAGCAATGGTGGTGATGAGGGTATCGGAGAGTCACGCACGCAAGACTTGCCTATCGTGGACGTGACGGCAGACCTGGAAGCCAAGCTTTTCGACGAAAAAGACGAAGCCGAGCCTGCAAAAGAAGAGTAATGACTGACGCGAAGTTGTTCCCCACTACTCTGGTGTTGAATAAAGCAACAGTGATTTCAGGTGTTGAATGAGCAACAGCGACAGAATTATAGGCATAGACCTGGGAACGACACATTCCTGCGTCGCCATAATGGAAGGCGGAAAGCCTGTAATCATCGAGAATGCTGAAGGTGGAAGAACAACTCCTTCAGTAGTGGCATTCACGAAAAGTGGTGAGCGCCTTGTCGGTCAAGTAGCCAAACGCCAATCAGTGACCAACCCCGCAAAGACGCTTCAGTCAATTAAACGGGAGATGGGCACCAATTATCGTGTCACCATCGACGGTGTCAACCATAGCCCGGAACAAGTTTCAGCGATGATTTTACAGAAGCTCAAAGCTGATGCAGAGTCATACTTAGGAGAGAAACTATCGCGTGCCGTGATTACCGTTCCGGCCTATTTCAATGACGCACAGCGACAAGCAACGCGCGACGCCGGTCAGATTGCCGGTCTCGACGTCATGCGCATCATCAACGAGCCGACAGCCAGCGCCTTGGCATACGGACTCGACAAGCTTGACGATCAAGCGATCATCCTGGTCTTCGATCTTGGTGGTGGCACTTTCGACGTCAGTATTCTAGAAATTACGGAAGGGGTTTTTGAAGTTAAAGCGACCAGCGGCAACAATCGCCTTGGCGGTGATGACTTCGACCAGGCGATCATCGAATGGATGATTAGCGAGTTTTTCAATCAAACATCGATTGATGTTTCAAACGATTTGATTGCCGTTCAGCGAATAAAAGAAACTGCCGAAAAAACGAAGATCGAACTTTCCTCGGCTGTTGTCTCTGAAATACATTTGCCATTTTTAACCGCCAATGAGACTGGTCCTCTCCACTTCGAGAGTCAGCTCACCAGAGCTAAGTTTAACGAACTGACAGCTCACCTCCTCGACGAATGTATCGGTCCATTGCAACAAGCCCTGGAAGACTCGCAGCTGGAGCCGTCCGAAATAGAAAATATCATTCTCGTCGGCGGTTCAACACGAATTCCTGCAGTTCAGGATATGATTCGCAGATTTTTCGCCAAAGAACCTTCGAAATCGGTTAACCCTGACGAGGCAGTGGCCATGGGTGCTGCCATTCAAGCATCGATTCTGGCAGGTGACTTGAAAGAGGTTTTGCTCCTCGATGTGATACCACTCTCACTAGGAATCGAGACGGCCGGAGAACTTTTCACGCGCATCATCAGACGCAACACCACAATCCCAACCAGCCAGACGCAGCTGTTTTCGACAACAGAAGATGGACAAACTTCAGTTGAAGTTCATGTCCTCCAGGGCGAACGTGAAAAGGCGCAGGACAATAAATCTCTGGCAAAACTGCATCTAACCGGCATTCCACCAGCTCCGCGCGGCGTTCCTAAGATTGAGGTCACCTTCGATATTGATGCCGATGGCATCCTGCAATGCAGCGTCAAAGACCATGCATCGGGCATTAAGCAGTCGATTACCATTCAAAGAACGACCGGTTTGAACCCGGAAGAGGTCGAAGCGCTTACTCGCGAAGCGGAAGAGTTTGCCGATCAAGATAAGCTGGAACGCGACCGCGTAACGGCAAGAGTCAAAGCTGACATGGCTTGCGCCGATGCTGAGAGAACTATAACTAAGTACGGTGACAGAGTTGACAAGGCAATTGTGGACAAAGTCCGGCGGGCTATAGACAATGTAAAGGAAGACTTGAGCAAAGACGACATCGATGAGTTAAAACCTCATGTGGCAGGTCTGGAAGTTGCGCTCATGGACTTTGGTCGTGTTCTGCACGAATCCAAGCCTACTCTTAGAGATACTAAGGCGAAGAAGCGCAGCACCGTTGAGACCATCGAACTCGGCAAAAGCCAGGACATCCAGAAGGTTATGGACAGGGAGTCGGCCAACCGAGATGTACTGAACGGAAACGGGAGTGCCATCGAGGAAGGCTAGCGATAAGCGAAGATTGAGGAACATCAATTGGCTATAGGAAACATGTCGACAAAGAAGGACTACTACGAAATCATCGGCTGCGAGAAAACAGCATCGCCCGAAGAGATAAAGAAGGCATTTCGCAAACACGCGAGAACGCTGCATCCGGACAACAAGGATAGCGGCGATGAGAAAGCGTTTAAGGAACTCGCCGAAGCTTATGAAGTTCTTTCCGATGCGCAAAAACGTGCTGCATACGATCGTTATGGACATGAAGGCGTAAAGGGCTCGTCCAGACGTTTCGACGATATGGATATGAGTTCTTTTGCCGGCTTCGGCATGGACGATATTCTCGAGGCGCTGTTCGGACAAGGTGCGCGTGGCGGTGGTGGTTTCGGTCGCCAAGCTGGTCCGGCACAGGGTTCGCACCTGAAGTACGATTTGCAGATTGATTTTCTGGAAGCAGTTTTCGGATGTGAGAAGAAAATCGAAGTCAATCGACTCGATGACTGCACCACCTGCCTGGGAACCGGGGCCGCGCCTGGAAGTACGGTCACGACCTGCGCCACTTGCGGCGGTATGGGTCAGGTCAAAGAGCTGGTAAACATGCTCTTTGTTCAAACCTATCAAGTCATGCCCTGCCCGCAGTGTCGTGGCAATGGTAAGAAGATTGACAAACCATGCCGTGATTGCCGCGGTGAGAGCCTGACCCGCAAGAAGAAGGACTTCAGCCTGCCTGTCCCTGCCGGTATCGCAGATGGTAGCAGAATGCGAGTTGCCGGACTGGGTGACAAAGGTCCGCACGGCGGTCCTTTCGGCGATTTGTTCGTGGTTATCCACGTCAAGCAACACAAAGACTTCGTTCGTGACGGCAACACTATTCACGTCAAACAAAACATTAGCTTCGCAATGGCCGCTCTCGGCGGTGACCTCTTAGTGCCTACTGTCGAAGGATCGAAGCTTCTAAAAATCCCTGCCGGCATCCAGAGCGGAACGCAGCTCTTGATGAAAGATCTCGGTGTGCCACCACTTCAAGGTCAGGGGCGACGCGGCGATCAAATCGTCCACATCTCGGTGAATACGCCGACCAAGCTGTCCGGCGACGAAAAGGAATTGTTCAAAAAACTCGCGGAGCTCAATGGTGAGGTTCTTTCGGCTGAGCATGAAGCCAAAGAAAACGCTGCAAAGAAATTGAAAAAAGATTCCGAGAAAGCCATCAGCTCCAACTCGGAAGATGCCAAAGGCAAGGGTAAGTCCAATGGCAAAAAAAAAGACGCTCCTCAAGAAGACGGTAAAGAAGATTCTTTATTGGACAAAATTGTCGATGCTTTTCGACCGAAAAATAGCGAATAACATTCAACTGGAATCTCGGTGGTTTCAAACTCGCGCAATCGCGCTGGCTGTGGTGCTTTGTGCTGCGATTTTTAACGCAACGCCGGTCTCGGCAACGCGCCCTCCAGCGACGTTGAAAGACACATTACAGCAGACGTTTCCAAACGCCAGGGTTCGATTAGATGGCGTAATCGAGAAGTCAGACGGTTCTCTGTTTATCCCGCTTATTCCCAAAGCCGTCAATCTGAAAGCCGCGCCTGGACTGGTTTCGAAGTTCCCGCCCAAAGCACCGGTCCTCTATTCCTTTTCGAACGGCTGGCACTATCTCAAACTCGAAGATAAAGACAACAAGAAAATTTTGGCTTTACCAGCCGGTCTAAAAGAAGAAGAGAAGAAAAAACTTACTGCATGCACACTACCGCCGGACCTGATTGTACCGACTGGTATGTTCGTCACGCCAGAACTGAAGACCACTCTGGGAGAATTAACCATTGCAGTAGTGGGCGAAGCTGCGTCAACAAATAATTCGGCAAATGCCAATTCAAAACCGCAGTTAACAATAAAAACACCGATCGCCACTAACTCGACAGCAGGAATTATCGCTGTCACCTCGCCGCAAACGGGTAAGATCACACTTCTCGGTAGTAGCAATCTCGATAAATTAATCGAACTACCGACTGACGGAACGCCCGGAGGCATGGCTACTGCAGGCGGAAAGTTGTACATCGCCGACCAAACGAAGCATCGCGTTTTAATCGTCGACCCTGTCAAAAAAGAATTTTGTGGACAAATTGATTTCCCTCCGGGCAGCGGACCTAAAGACGTCGCTTCACAGCTCGACGGCACGTTTCTCTACGTTTCCGAATGCGCAGCAAACAAAATTGCTGTAGTCGAATTGGCATCGCAGAAGGTGTTGATGAGAACTCTAGTTCCAGCCGGTCCGACGAGGTTGGAGCTCACTCCCAACGGCTACACTCTAGTTGTGTTGAACGTGCCGGCTGGCAAAGTTTCATTCATCTCCACACTCAATCAAAAGCTGCTCGGCGTCTGCCAGGTTGGTCATATGCCAAGCAACATTTTCATCACCAAAGACAGTCGGACAGCGTTTGTCACCAATCGCATGTCCAACACCATTTCTGTAATCGACATCGCCCAGAAGAAGGTGGTCAGAACGATGCCGACTGGTGATAGCCCAACCGGTATTGCCATCAGCCCTGATCAAACTAAGCTCTTCGTGGCCAACGCAAAAGAAAATACCGTGAGTGTTTTTGATTTGAGCAACATGGAGAAAATCAAAGACATCAGTCTACCTATTGATGTTGAATTTCCCGGCGACTTGCTTCTGGTTCCCGACAACCGTCGAATGCTCGTCACCAGCGCAGCTACGGATACCCTGGGAATGCTGAATTTGGAAACGCTAGAGTTTGAAAAGCAACCGGCACTCGGCTGCACCAGCGTCGATTTGCTCTGGATTCCACAGTAGTCTAAACTTCGGAACGTTTTTCAAGAATGCCGACTCTGATTCGTTCGACGAATGAATCGATTGAACAACTGGTCTGCTGTTGGCCTCCACGCAAACGCGGTGATAGAGACTGGTTCGCTTGTTCCTTGTCTCCGACGACAGCTATGCAGGGAACCTTTTGAAGCTCCCAATCGCGAATTTTTTGAGTCATACGCCCACTGCCGTCATCGACCTTACATCGAATGCCTGCTTCACGAAGGCGCTCTGCAATTGAGTTCGCATAGTCGTTATGACGATCGGCAATTGGCACCAGCACCACTTGCAGTGGCGCAATCCAAAGAGGTAATTCTCCGTTGGTATGTTCCAAAAGAACGCCAAAGAACCTGTCGACAGATCCATAGATTACTCGATGGATCACAGCTGGGGTTTGTGGTTTGCCATCACGGTCAATGTACTTCAATCCGAAGCGCTCAGGCTGCTGGAAGTCCAGCTGTATGGTTCCCATCTGCCACTTTCTGCCAAGTGAATCTTGCATGAGGATATCGATTTTCGGACCATAAAAGGCACCGTCCTTTTCGGCGATCAGATAATTATCCTCGCCGACTCTCCGGTCGAGAATCCTTTTCAAGGATGCTTCAGCACGGTCCCAGGTCTCAACATCACCGACAAACTTATCAGGCCGCAGGCTGAGCCTGAACGAATACGACAAAGCAAAAACAGAGTAGAACTGATGGGCAAGATCTAAAATCTTGTCGAACTCATCTTCAATCTGCTCGTGAGAAACAAAAATATGAGCATCATCTTGCTGAAATTTTTGCACGCGAAACAGACCGTTCAAGGTTCCGGAACGCTCGTGCCTGTGAAGCACATCACAATCGGAAAGCCGCATGGGTAGGTCACGATAGCTTCGCAGTTTCAGTCCAAAAACAATCATTGCATTCGGACAATTCATCGGCTTTAAACCGTACACGTTATCATCATCGAGCTTCACCAGGAACATATTGTCTTGATAGTGCTCCCAATGTCCTGAAATTTCCCAAAGCTTTTTGTTATTCAAAATTGGCGATGAAATTTCTTCGTAACCGCTCTTCTCATGAACGCTACGCCAAAACGCGAAAAGCTCGTTCAATACTCGCATTCCGTTAGGCAGCCAATACGGCATTCCCGGAGCGGTTTCATCAAAATGAAACAATTCCAGTCGCTTTCCAATGCGGCGATGATCTCTTCGTTTTATTTCCTCGATAAGATGTAAGTGTTCATCCAATTCTTGTTTCGAAGAAAAAACGGTACCATAAATCCTGGTCAGCATCGGGTTGTGCTCGCTGCCACGCCAGTAGGAACCGGCAGTATGAAGCACTTTCAGCGCATCGGGATCGATCTCGATACTGCTCAGGACGTGTGGTCCTTTGCACAAATCGACAAAACTATCGTGCCGAAAAATCGATAACTCAATCTCGCGTTCAGCACCCGAACTTAGTGCCTTTGAAACCGAGTCTGGTGCCTCTGAATTTGGTCTTTTCTCTCTGGAAGAAAGATCTTCTGCATTATCGTCAGCGAGTCCACTGGCGATCAAGTCAATAAGCTCAAGTTTGAAAGGCTGATGCTTAAACAGTTCTCGTGCTTCGTCAGGGCTCGCAAACGATTGTTTAAACTCGTGCTTGCCCTTTGCGATCTGCTTCATGCGGTTCTCGATCCATTCGAGATCGTCGTCTTGCAACGGTCGAGGTAAGTTGAAATCGTAGTAGAACCCATTTGCAATCGCCGGACCAGCGCCAAGCTCGACGCAACCATCACTGGAGAACCGCTCCATCACCGCCTGCGCCATGATATGTGCGCAACTGTGGCGCATTTTGTGCAGTTGAGCTTCGCGTTGTTTAAAATTCAAGTCGTGTTTTAAATCCGAGTCGTTTCCATTAATAGATATCATTTCTCTAGCTCCGTAATTAGATCTGTAAAGACAAAAAACGAGCCGCATAATCTGGGCTCGTCCGTCTTGCTCAATCTAATTTGGAATCAAATCAGTCGCGAGAACACCAGCCCTGCTTATGCGGCACTCGTGTCGTCGTCGTCGTCGTGTTCAAGCTGAAAATTACGTATCTCATACTTTCATTATCTACATTCAAGAGAGAAGGTCAAGTTGAAATTGCAAGAGATGACAAATAGAAGGTCTAGACTTCGTTATATTGCGTATGCACTTTATTCAAGAAACGCGTGATACTTCCTTGATATAGCAACTCAGCGGTTCCAACGGGACCGTTCCGTTGTTTTGCGATAATAATCTCAGCTTCTCCGCGTTTGTCCGTCTCGGGATTGTAGTATTCATCCCGATAGATGAACATCACCAAATCCGCGTCCTGCTCAATACTGTTGTGAACGACAATGTCGTTGGCCACAAAATTGTGGTGATCTGCAACCGTTAGATCGTAGACACTTGCTTCGCCAGCCTCACTAATGGAGACAACCTCATCCCAATAGACATCGCTCTCAGCAAGCGCCGTCAAAACCGGAGATGATACAGCATGAGCTACTCTACCTGCCCGCTCTCGACTCAAACCAGACTTGTATAGGGAGCTACCGCAGAACGCAGTGCCTATTCTGCTGTGTAATTCTCTCGTAGAGAGCCCAGCACCAACTCTCGCAGGTTCTACGAGTGTCCGCCAAGCTGATTTAGGTATGAGATCTCTGTTTGTGTTAGCCACAGTGGTCTTAAACATATGCAAAATTCGGTTAATCACGGGCTGTCGACGCTGATCGTTCACGCCAATGCGAAGAAGAAACTTTTGCTGCTCTGGAAGTCCTGAAACAATGACATGAAATTGATCAACGCCTTTGGTCCCTTGCGATACTTGAGAAATTCTGGCATTGATGCCAACACGCAGAAGAAGCGACTGAACATCACGAGCCAATGCGGAACTGCTAGTGGCGTAGTAGATAGCTGGTATTTTCTTTGTCATCGAAACGCATCCGTCTGTTGACCACAAATGCCGTAAGAAGTGAAGCACATGCTCAATCGGCTGATGAAATACTTTGTCGGGAATTCTTTTCGCCATAGAGCGAAGATTGAATACACCAAGATCATCCAACCACGCGGAGATGGCGTTTCTTTTTCCATGAGTCAACTTATCTGAACTCGAAAAATGAACTTGATACCAAGATTTCTCATTGGATATTCTCGGAACGAGCCTGTCTCCGAAAACATTAATTGCACACTCCGCTGCATCTTGGGCCAAGTCAATGTCAGCCGTTGTGTACTGAATGGAATGCCGCGCTAATGTACAACCGTCTCCAATCAGATAACCCAGAAGTGCTAATTCATCAAAGTTCATGGTCGCAATCGCCGGCGATGGAGTCTCTCGTGGCATCGCTAAAGCGTCCCCAACTGAAATTTCATCGAGTCGTTTCCAACCGTTGATCGTCAGAAATTTATGGTTTCCGGTCGCCTGAATTGCTCGATTCAACCGCGTCGTAATTTTGAATACTGGCTTGACTCCTGTGCAGAAGGCATTTTCGACCTCCTTCGGTTCAAGCTTGTAGGTCTCAGGATTGAGAGCCAGCACATGAAATCCCTTCTGTCCGACGAGGCTATCGATTCGAACGTACTGACCTGAATCGGGCAAAAGCACTAATGTATCACCGGATAGACATCCGGATTCTCTCAAGTCTGACAACATCGGGCGCTTGTTCTGGCGCTGTTCTACAGCGCGTGAGAGCTGCGACAATGCGAGCACGGGAACGTCAATTTCGCGAGCGAGTTGCTTCAAGCTTCGCGAGATTTCCGAGACTTCTTGCACACGGTTATCGGTCTGTTTCCTGCCTTGCATGAGCTGGATGTAGTCGATGATGATCATGCCCAAACCATTGTTCTCGGCTTTCAATCTGCGGCATTTTGCGCGGATTTCGAGAGCGTTGACCATCGCAGAATCGTCGATAAAAATCGGTGCCTCACCAATTCTTCCCATCGCACCAGCCAACTTCGTCCAGTCAGAAGTGTGCATGTGCCCTGTGCGCAATCGGTTGGAATCGATTTCTGCTGTCGAGCACAGCATTCTCATTACGAGCGATTCTTTTGACATTTCAAGACTGAAGATAGCAACCGGAGTGTTGTTCTCCATCGCCGCAGCCTGAGCGACGTTCAAAACGAACGCAGTGTTGTGCACACATATATCGTTAGAGATAAAGTTATGAGTCTCAGGAATCGTCAGATCGTAAACTTGCTTGCAGGCGAGCGATTCAATTGAAACAATCTCATCCCAATAGATATCATTTTTAAGAGTACCTGCGGCAGAATCCTCATCAGTCCTCAGTTCTTCAACTCCGAAAATCCCGATCTCAGAGCCAAATCTTTCCGCGTCCAACACATCGAGTTGGAACCATTGTTTGCGTCGCTCGATAAATCTGACTTTGCGATTTACGCTGGAAAGAATTCCAAATCGCAAAAGCAGATGCTGAATTTGTTTAACTAATCGCTCACTGGAACTGGCATACGCAATTTGAAGTTCTCCCTTTTCGTCGATTGAAACACGACTGCATGAGGCGAACAATCTGTTCAAGAAAAGGGCCAACTGTTTTTTTGGTAGCGTGAAAACCGAAGATGGAACTTCAGCTGGAGCACCAGCGACAGGCAGCCCCACACTCTCGCGCCAGTTAGCTACTGGACTGTTGCCCATCCAGGTTGGTCGGGGACTCGGATTCAAACCGACCTTCAGTGATGAGCCACCATAACTGGTATCACCCACTACCTTTGCCAGAATCGGTCCCCGCAAAAGTTCAACAACCGCAGCATCAAAATCCTTTTGCAACATCGGATTGAAGTTGGTGAAACTGACTTCTCCGCGCTTGAGCGTACCTTCGGAAGTGAGTAATGCAATCAGTTTCACTTCGCAATCGCGCAGCTCTTTCGTTCCAAACACAGGAATGTTTCGAGGGATGGCGATGCGGTCACCGATATGAATATGTTCAAGTCGCTGCCAGCCAAGCTCGGTTAAAAACGGATGAGCAAGCGTCGTTTCGATCGAACGCCCCAATCTCGTAGTCACTCTGTAGACCGGCTTAATTCCGTCATCTACAAAGTGGGAAGGTTCAGTAACGCGCAATTTGTAATCGCCGCCGAGCGTCAACAGCTGAGCCGTTCGTGCCTTATAGATATTCTCGATCGTTGTTATGCTGCCGTCAGCCAGGACAATTTCAGAATCCCAAGCCAAACACTTGCCCATCGACGGACGGGCCGCGATGATGACCAAATCTGATCTCTGAAACCCTGATGTCATCGCATCCAAATCATAGAAACCTGAAGGCACCCCGGAAAGCGCGTCTCTGTTCTCATACCGGGCTTCGATCTGTTGAAACGACGTCTCCACGACGTGCTTAACGTGAACCAGCGCCTGCATCTCGCGTTTCTGCGCAAGCGTGAAAATCATGTGCTCGGCGCGATCCAACGCGGTATCGGCGTCGGTTTCCTCATAACAGCTGCCGACAATTTCGGTTCCGGCTTTGATCAATTGCCGAAGAATCGCCTTCTCGGAAACCAGTCTGGCGTAATACTCCAGGTTGGCAGTTGTAGCAACAGACAGAGACAAGTCGACAATGTATTGCCGTCCGCCGACCATCTCAAGCTTGCCCTGGTCCTTTAGAAACTGGCAGACTGTGACGATATCGATAGGCTCATTAGCCTCGTACAGGTCGAGTACTGCGGCATAGATGACCATGTGAGCCTTCCGATAGAAGTGCTCGGGATTTAAGATGTCGACGATTCGCGAGGCGCCGTCGCCGCTGACCAGCAAAGCTCCCAGAACAGCTTGCTCGGCCTCGAGGGATTGTGGCGGTAGCCTCTCTAGCGATGACTCGTTAAGTTCCGCGTTCATTCTTCAATCACCTTCAGGGTTCCATCTATAGTGTTAAACGTAATTCGTCGCCGAAAAGTTCAACGGACAGAATTAAATTTGCTTGCTATGTTCGGGAGCCAATTAAAACCGCCACGATATATCTATCGCATATCTTGCGCCACCACAGGAGGTGTTCTCCTGAACAGCTTGAACGGCGCTGCGTATAATATCTGATTTTAATTTCGCTTGTTATAAGGATAGCGAATCAGCGACCAAAAGCGAAAGAGAATGATCTAATAGTTTCGCTTTGGTTGACGGTCTTTGAGCAGTTTCGACCTTTTCATACGACTACAGATATCCGCAAGGCTCACCAGCGATATGTTGAACTTTTTTCAATTTTGCTCGCTGGCGCGTTTAAGCAATTCTTGCTGTTTCAAAAGCGCCTTGAGATGCTCGTTGGCAATCACAAGCTCAGCTTGCAGCTCTGCAGTCGTCTGCTCGTGACTGACGCCCGTCACCGGGTCACGACTCGGCATCTTCGGCAATAGTTCAAAACCATATTGAATTGCTCTGAGCGTCGCTGCGGTTCTAGTCGGGACCTTCAGCTTCTGCAAAATATAATCGACGTGTTTTTCAACTGTCCGAAGATTCATTTCGAGCTCTTCGGCGATATCTTTGTTCTTCATCTCAAGTCTGATCAAGACTTGAATTTCGCGATCGGTGAGATTGTGAGCAGGCATGGACTGCGGCATTGCTTGCTGCACCAGATTGGAAAGCTTCGCATCGCAAAACGAATTGCCGGTAGTCACCTGTTTAATCGCTTCAAACAAAGTGCGCGGACCTGAGCTCTTGAGGCAGAATCCATGTGCTCCTGCGCGCTTTAACTGATTATAGTATTTGGTGGCATGATACGAATCGGTCAAAACTAGAAGACGCGAAGTCGGTAGTTCCTGACAGATCCGACGGCAGACCTCAACGCCATCAAGTCCATCAAGGTCGACGTCCATCAAAATAAAATCTGGTCTTAGACGGCTCACCGTCTCAGTTGACGAAAGTCCGTCAGTGGCTTCACCAATAATTTCGACGACCTCCGACACCAGTCGTTTCAGACCAAAGCGAATCAGTTCATGCCTCTCACATAGTACAGTTCGAGGTTTGAATGTCGCGTCTTCAGGTATCGGAGGTACTGCCGGATCCAATTTTTAATCGTCTTCGAGCGAGGATGTATCGCCTGTCGGCAAGCCAAGTTCCCACGCCTTCAGCAAGCGTCGCATGATCTTGCCTGAGCGTGTTTTGGGCAGGCTTTCCTTCACTTCAATCTCACGGGGATAGGCATGAGCAGCGAGTTGTCGCTTCGTATGCTCACGTATATCATCCAACAGTTTATCGCTCACTGTGAATCCATTGTTTAAAACAACAAACGCTTTGATGATCTCGCCGCGCTCCTTGTCTGGCTTTCCTATTACTCCAGCCTCGGCGACAGCCTCGTGTTCCACCAGAGCGGATTCAACTTCAAACGGACCGACGCGGTGTCCGGCTGTGTTGATCACGTCGTCGGCGCGACCTACGAACCAGAAAT